>JAYFRN010000004.1 GCA_034925865.1 Oscillospiraceae bacterium
GCTGTATTTATACATCTCGTCGCCCCCAAGTGCAAGCTTTTTAACATGTTTCGGCCATTTTCCTTGCACTTATTATACCATAATTCTTGCGATTTGTCTTGCCTTGCTGTATATTTTCTTTTGTTCAGCGGGCATTAAGTATAAATTCGTCTTGCACTCATTTTATTGAACAGCAAATCATAATATGCGTGAGCGGCTTCGTAAGCATAACCCTTGCCTTGATAATCCGAGTTCAGCATCCAACATGGAGAATAGGTATCTTGTACGCTATCGGTTGGGTCTGTGCTTTCAGGCCCTGCAAACAGTTCGCCGATTACTTTTCCATTTTCCTTCAGAACAATTGCGAGATACAGTCCTGTCGTGTCGTTCATTCTTTCTGCTATACCGTTTCGGGCGTCCTCCATTGTTTCAAGCTTCATATCCATAAAACAATGTACCGACGGGGTATGCAGATATGAGTAAAGGTCTTGAACGTCCTTCGTTTCAAAGGGGCGAAGCATCAGTCTTTCGGTTTCGATTAGCATTTCAATTTCTCCTCGTTAATACTTGTATTTTTTGCGTTTTCCTATCAAGAACACGACAGTTACCGCTACCGCCATAACCTCGGCTACGACCGTGGAAATCCAGATTCCGTCAAGCTTCCATATCAGCGGCAGGAGCATTATCGCGGAGGTCTGGAATACAAGCGTCCGCAAAAATGAAATGAGCGCCGAAATCAAGCCGTCGTTGAGTGCTGTGAAGAAGGACGAGCCGAAAATAGCAAGGCCGGCGAACAAAAAGCAAAAAGAAAATATGAGAAAGGCGTGGAGTGTCATTTCCATCAGCCCGGTGTCATAACCGACAAACAGAAGCGCGAGCGGTTTTGACAATAAAAGAGCGGCGGTAAACATACAGACAGAAAACACGGCTATGATCGTCAGACTCTTTTTGAGAATGTCTTTTAGCTCGTTATGGTTCTGTGCGCCGAAATGAAAGCTGATAACCGGAGCCGTTCCGATGGAAAAGCCGATGAACACGGCGAGAAATATCATATTGACATACATTATCACACCGTAAGCCGCCACGCCGTTTTCTCCGGCGTATTTGAGCAGTTGATAATTGTACAGCATTCCCACAAGCGACATAGATATGTTGCTCATAACCTCAGACGAGCCGTTCGCGCAAATCCGTGCAAGCGCGTGTCCGTCAAAGACGGGTTTTGAGAGCTGCAGGAGGCTTGTGTTTTTACGTAAAAAGTAAATCACAGGCAGAACTCCGCCGATAAGCTGACTGAAAGCGGTCGCGGCGGCGGCTCCGGCAAGTCCCCATTTGAATACGGCGACAAACAACGCGTCAAGCGCCATATTCGTCACACCTGCCGCTATGGTCACATATAAACCGAGCTTCGGCTTTTCCGCTGTGACAAAAAGAGCTTGAAATTCGTACTGTAAAAACAGAACAGGTATTGCGGGAATCACAATGCTTGCGTATAACAGGCAGTTGTCAAGCATTTCTCCCTCTGCTCCGAGAAGGGATAAAACCGGACGGATTATAAGCAGACCGAGAACAGCGATCAGCATACCGCACACGACAGATGTAGCAATCAGCATTGAGAACAGCTTGTTTGCTTTTTCCTTATTTCTTTCGCCTAAAGTTTTTGAAATCAGCGCGCTTCCGCCTGTACCGAACATAAAGCCGACGCCGCCGAAAATCATAATAACGGGCATGACGAAATTGACTGCGGCAAACGGTGTCTTGCCGACAAAGTTTGAAACGAAGAAACCGTCAACGACACCGTAAATGGAGATGAATACCATCATAATGATAGACGGAAAGGTGAAGCGGAGCAGCTTGCGGGAGGTGAAGTGATCGGATAACTGAATCATTATAATGCTTTGACCTTTTCTTTTAATGCGACAAGGTAGCGTTCCGTCAGCGACAGATACTGTCTGACTTCCTCATCGCTCCACGAATCGAACACATCGTTTTCCGCTTTTATAATCTTTGCCACCGTGCTTTCGGAAAGAAGGACTCCTTTTTCGGTTAGCACTACTTTCTTTGATTTTGCGTTAACCGCTATAAATCCGATAATACCGTCCCGCTCAAGATTGCGGAGCGATGAATTGACCGTTTGCTTTGTCAACCCCGTCAGACGGCATATGTCCACAGGTATGCAGCCATCGCCGGAATCGCATACCGCGTACAGAATTTGCAGTACGCTGTCGGATATTCCGAGTTTTACCGATGCCGCATGATACACAGCGCCGGTTTCGCTCATCAAATAATTATAACGCCTCATGTTTTGAGATAATGCAGTTTTCATATGTCCCTCCTTATCGTCCGAAATCGGACTATGCTATTATAGTACGATTTCGGACAAATGTCAAGATGATTCAAAAAAGTTCCGATAATACTTGTTTCCTTATTCGATAATCTTCTGGAGCATTATCGGGATGTAACAAGCCGAAGGTCAGTCTCACACCGAGCCTGACCTTTTACATATGATAATTCTTTCTGAACTTTGCCGATTCTCTCTGGCTATTCGGAATGATGTATAGTATTGTGTGTCGCTGAAGGAGGTAGTCTCAGATGAGCGTAATCGACGAAATATGGAATGGCAGTCTTTATCCAGCGCAAATACTAAACGCTACACAGACAGTACAAAGCGAGTCTCGGAGCTGAAAGAGGAACTGATCGCAGTGCTTACGCCGGAAGATGTCGTAAAGCTTGAATCCTTGATTGTCGCTATGTTCGATTCAAGCGATGAAATGTCGAAGGAAGCATATCGCATGGGCATACGATTCGGATTCGATCTGTCCAAAGCAATTGAAGATAGCAACAAGACGTTACCGAAAAAGAACCGCGAATCCGACCAACAACCGGAATAGTGGTTCTTTCTTATCTCAGGCGCGGTCAGAAATGATCGCGTCATTTTAATAGAGGATAATGTCTGCGTTTATGAATCAGTGATAAAGTAAAATCCGCTAATAAGCAATATAATTGGCGGGTTATTTTTATTAAAACACCGATATAACTAACCGATAATTTGATGAATGGATTAAAATAATACACTAATTTTACTTGCTATTATGATGTATCGTTGGTATAATAAATATAGCAGGATATTCGAAATTTAAATTATAGATATAAGAGTTATATGAAAAACAACAGATTTCAAATGTTAAAAAAAAATAACCGTTTGTTTCTATATAATGAACATTTGTTAGAAATTTCAATTCATAGATGAAGCGGAGGTTTAAATATATGATTCCCATTATATTAGCCATCAAGGATGAAAGAGATCGCTTATTAGTGGAAAATATATACGATACATACGAGAAAAAAATATATATGATTGCATACAGCATCTTAAAAAACAAACAGGATGCGGAAGATGCCGTAAATAATACCATAATAAAAATAATAGATTACATTGATAACTTTGTTGATATTTCGTGTGAGGAAACAAAGCGGTTGATTGTTATATACAGCAGAAGTGTCGCTCTAAATATGTACAATTCTAAAAAGATACGATCAAAAATGTCTCTACCAATATGCGATGATGAAAATAATGACCATGAGATAAATGACATTGAAGAAAATTTACAGGATATTATTATTAATGAAGAAACCATTTCAATTGTGCGAAATGCGATAGAGAAACTTGATGTAAAATATCGTGATGTAATAATACTAAAGTATTATAATAATATGAAAGATGCGCAAATTGCGGATATATTAAGCATTTCAGAAACCGCCGTCAGCACAAGATTAACACGTGCAAAGAATTTGCTAAAAAAAGAGGGAGGATATGTGCTGTATGCAAGACTTAAATAACAGAAAATTTGAACTTTTAATTCGCGCCGCGGTTTACGACTGCCATACAGACGATGTCACCATGCTTGAAGCGCTTGACATATCCTCCGTTAAATTCGATAAGGCTTATTTACGTCGTAAAAAAAGGATTTTATCAGAACAAAAAGCGATAAATTCATATAATCATAAAAAAGTAGTATTTAACAGAATAGCCATTACTGCATTAATTATAATTTCTATTATTTTCGGTTCTATTATGAGTGTTTCAGCTGTCCGCGAATCATTATGGAAAACAGTAACAAAATGGTATGATAAATATATTGACATATATTTTAATAATTATAGCTATGAATCATCGCCACCGTCAGAGATAGAAATAGTACGAAAGCCAATGAATATATCCGCAGATTGGGAAGAAAACATATTATCTAATGATTCAACCAGTGTTTATATTGAATATTATAAAGACAATGAATTCCTTTTTTCATACCAACAAGGATTAATTCAAGACGGGTCAGTATGGATTAACGGTGAAAATGTAAAGGTAACTGATATACAAATACACGGATGTGAAGCAAAACTATCTCAAAACAACGATAATCCAGACGATTGTCAAATTATATGGAATGATGGCGAATATTATTATATGATCAGTGGATATACCTTACCTATCGAGCAAATGATAAAAATTGCGGAAAGTGTTAAATGATACATTTATATAACATATTGTGCCAGCTTATAAGAGCTGGCACTTTTGTACAACAAACATTGGTAAATTTTTATATAATGCAACAAATATAAGATTTATTGAATTTTTTTCCGACAATTTGTGAGGAAATAACTCATTCAACTGTTATATATTAGAAAGCAAAAGGATGTACGTGCCAAATATATATTTGGCACGGCAAAAATAAATATGAAAAAAATAATCACTTTAGTACTTTTATGCCTATTGTTTTTAACTTCATGTTCGGCTAATATCACAAGCGGAAGCTCACCCGATACCAGCGGCGCGGATACCGGAAAAGATTCATATTTATATTTGGCGGTGGACGGAGTATTGTATAAATACAATATTCAAACCGGTTACGCCACGCCCGTATGTCAGGATCCGTTATGCCATCACGATTCCGATAAATGCCCTTTTTACGGGATAGTCGATGCTGTGATGCCAGTAGGGAACAAATTATATTTCGTAAAAGGTAGCCAAATTTGCGTTTACGATACCTCGGACGGGGATTTGAAAACGCTGTACGATACGAACGGTGCCGTGTTTTATCCCTTTATGGCGGATAAATATATCTATTACAATACTCTTACAACTAAAAAAGAAAACGGAGAGCTTGTAAATAATATCGACCTTTTCAGGTTCAACATTGAAGATAATTCCTGCATACAGTTAAATAAAGAATTACTTTACGGATTTAATTTTTGTTCTACGATAATAAATGATAAAATATATTGGGATGATATAGGTACTAACATGTCATATTCCACAAATTTCTCATACGGCAATAAAGTCGAAGGAGCAGATTTAAAATACAGTATACAATCTAAAAACTATGAATACAGACTTGAAGTAGTTAATAGACAACCAATAAAAGTTAAGCTGATTGTTAAAAAAAAATCCGGCAGTGATGAATATATGATTGCGGATAATGTTGCTTCTTTTAAAGTTATGGACGACTGTATACTTTTGTTATATAATACCGATACCCCGAAGCAGGTCGGAACGGCTCTTGATGAGAACGAAAGCGAGACAGCGATTTATGATTATCAATGCAACGACATATATATCGCGGACTGCGACGGAGGAAATAAAAAATTGCTTTGCAGTATCTCTGATAATTATGTAATATTCAATATGACAAACAGCGACGGGGCACTGATACGCTATCCGTATATCGGGATAATGCTTTGGGAATACGAATACGATGAAAAAGGCTATATAGCGGGGAAGGAAATAGCAAAAGATATTATCATTCTAAACATAAAAACCGGGGAATATAAAATTACGATATCCGAATGATGTTAAATAACTATACGGGGGAATCGCCTTGCTTTTAAAATATGAAATTTTAAAAATAAGAAAGCTGTCGTTATTCGCTTTTATGGTATGTCTTGCGTTAAATTTCGTAGCGGCGTTCTTCAGCGCTGCCGCGCCTGCCGCCGACGTAAAAACCGCCAAGGAATATTATTCGGTGTACGAGCGTTCCCCGGAAGAAATAAACAGTCGTTTTAACGAATACGATTTTTCTCAGGATATCGAATTGCTGCAGGCAAACCCCGATTATTATTGCATAAAAAACATCATAGACAGGCAGAAATACATATTACAATATGACGATGATATGCGCACCGTGCTGTTCCATGCGAAAGTCGTGATGTCCGAAGTACCAGAAAATTCATATATGTACCGGTACGAGAGGGAGGTTATAAACAGATATACTAAGCTATATGAAAACAACAAGCTGACAGTAAGTTATATACGCGGATGGGACGAATATTTTAAATACAGCCTTCAGAATGTATTTATGCTTCTTTCGGTGTTGTTTCTTTCCGTATACCTGTTTGCTGAAGACCTGAGTATGCGAAGCATCCTCCGCGATTGCAAACGCAATTCCCGCGCCGTTTGCGCTAAACTTATAGTTCTGCTTGGCGGAACCATGCTGTTCGCTTTATTGATAACGTTGACCACACTTGAAGCTTTTCAACTTAAGACGGGGTTCGCAGGCGGAGGGGCTCCTATACAGCAGATAGCAGAATTCGAATACCTGCCGTACAAATTTACTATTTTCGGCTTTGCCGCAGTACAGACTTTTATCAGAATATTTGGATTATATATTTTTGCGGTTATCGCAGGGATATTGGTTTTACTGACACATTCCGCAATTATTTCTTTAATAGCTTCAGTCGGGATTTGCGGGCTGAATATTTTCGCTTTCAATTCGATTGATATATCCGGAACGGAATATACGCATTTTTTAAATCTATGGACGTTTTTAGAATCGAAAAGCATATTCTACAGGTTCTTTTCCTATAAGATATTTGAATATGCCGCCGACGGGCTTTTTTGCGTTTTTGTCATCGGTTTGCTTTTACTGTTTGTCCTTGCAGGTTTAAGCATCTTTTTATATCTCAAACGAACGGCGAGCCGTCTGCGCATATTTAATTTTTCGATAAAATCGATAAGAAAAACGCGTATATATAAACAAAGAACCTATCCGCAAAATTTAACGGCATATGAGATTCTAAAATTGTGTACTTACAGAGTCCTTATTCCTCTGGTAATTATACTAACGCTTTCAAAGGTTTTTTATACAGGCTATTTATATGATAATTACTATGAAAAAGACGATATTTTTCATTTATATATAGAAAAGATAGGTGGCGAGATTACCGAGGAAAAAAACCTTTTCATGTTTACGGAACGTCAACGCATTGACGACATACTTACTCAGAAGGACACAATAACTGAACAGTATAAAGACGGTGTTATAGAAGAGGAACAATACCGCGGTTATATGCGCGAATACTGGAATGCGTTCGTTTCGGACGACGCTTTTTCGGAAATCGAAGACTATTACCGCTGTTTGAAAGCACATGACAACGGCGGCTTTTTGATATACGATAAAGCGTATACGCTCTTCTTCCGCTCTTTTCCGGATTCTATCTTGTGCCTTGTTATTTTATTAATCACGCTTGTGCTGTTTACGGTAGATGTGACATCCGGAATGGATAATATAACACGAGCAACTCGCAATGGCAGAAATACGATATTGAAGCATAAATATATAACTTGCGTCGGGGCGTCGCTGTTATTTATTATTCTGTTTTCCTTAATTGATATCTCATGTTTATATAAATACTACGGTTCCGAGTCGCTTTCAGCTCCCATAAGCAGCATAAGAACATTTGCAGGAGTAAGCGTCCATATTAATATTATATGGTCTGATTTATTGTTTTTACTGTTCAGATGCTTGTGCTATATCGTCGCTGCGTGTCTGCTTTCGGTTCCCATACTTTATTTTCAATATAAAAAACATAACTACATAAAGAAAAGAAGGATCGGTATGAAAAAAGTATTTTCGCTTACTCTTTTATACGTATTGATGATGTCAATATGCTTTTCGTTTATGTCTTGCAGCAGCGAACAAAAGTATATAAAAAGCGGTAATAGCAACGATTATCTGTATGCCAAGCCTAATGATGTAATATATAAATATAATATTGAAAACGGTTATGCTGTGCCATTATGTGAAGACCCCTTGTGTAAACATGATAGCGACAGCTGTCCTTTTTACGGAGCAAGCGATGAAATTTACAAGCATGACGATTATATTATATACTTTAAAGGCAATGAAATAAACAAATATAATATTGCCAACGGTAAGGTTGAAACGTTGTTGTCCGCAGAAGGAAAAATATATTATCCTTACATGATAGATGACAGAATATATTACAATGCGGTTAATTTTAATTATAAACCCGATGCTGAACACACTTCAATTGTTAATTTATACTATTACGATATGAAAACCTTTCTTTCCGTTAAATTAAACGATTCGGAGCTGTATGATATGCAGCATATCGATGGATTGGAAGACGGAAAGCTATTATGGTATGACGATGGGCTTCAGACAGAATATACTACTGATCTTGAATATAAAAATGTATCCGATTATAACGAGGATTACTGCGGTATCGTGGCGGGTGAAGCAAAATATAGACTTGAGGTAACCGGAGTAAAGCCTATGAGTTTTAATTTGTATAATATGTCTGACGACGGAACGAAAAATATTGCTGTCCGCGATGTTGTATCCGTTAAAGGTTATAATGGTTTTCTGCTTGTGACCCATAACAGAACAGAACCAAAACTTATAGGCCAAGAAAAGACTGATGACGGTAAAATACAGGATATTTACGAATACCAGAGTAATAAAATTTATAAATATACTTCTGATGGAAAAAGCAGAGTATTACTGTGTACCTTACCTGACGGATATTATATTTACTCCCTTTCATCTGCAGCAAAAACACTTTACTCCGGGAATTATATAGGTATACTGTTGAAAGGATATAATTTCGATTCACAAGGATATGTGACAGGTTACCATGTTCTAAATAATATAGCGATCATTAATATTGAAACCGGAAAATACATTAGCACGGTATCAAATTAAAGGATGAAAAAAGATAATGGAATTATATATAAAAGCTCTTTTCGCCGACCGTTATAGCCGCAATCATTTTAAAAGCAAAAACAGATATACTGACGCATATTCAAGTACACTCCGATGAATCGATTCGTATAAAGACTCGGTCATCATGCTCGAACATATAAGAACTATAGATAAATTCCGACTACTTGATATGTTGGTAGACTGGATAAAAAACGTAAAAATAATATATCGGTATTGTTTAGCACGCTATTTTATCTTTCATTTCAATCCGTTACGACAGAATCGTATACAGAATACAATTCGGAAAAAGTATAAAGTGGTAAATTGATAAGTTTTTCCTCAACACGGTAATCTGACATAGAGGTTCTGATTCCGGTTGGAAGACCGTTTGCCGAAATGAAACTCTTCAGACTTTTGGCTTGCAGGTTTTCTTCGGCTTTTACTTCGATCGGCAGAATATGACCGCTGTGCTGAACAAGAAAATCTATCTCGCCCGTCGAGTTTTCCGCTGACCAGTAATACGGAATCGCACCGACCTCGGCGGCAAGCTGCTGGCAGACATACTGTTCGGTCATTGAACCTTTGAACTCGGTGAAAATAGCATTTCCTCGAAGTAGCGTTTTCTCGTCAATGTCAGCCATAGCACCGAGAAGTCCTACATCCACAAGATAGAGTTTAAAGGATGGCAGATCACGGTAAGCCTTCAGCGGGATTCCGCTTTTAGTGACACGACCGACCTTGTGGCACAGACCGCAGTCGAGAAGCCATTGAATAGCAAGCTCAAAGTCTTTCGCCCGCGATCCCTCGCGCAGTACACTGTAGATAAATTTTTTGTTTTCCTTAGCAAGCTGTGAAGGAATACCGTCCCACACCATCTGAATACGCGGAACAACAGCTGGCGGTGCGTGCTTGGAGAAATCCTGTTCATAGTCGGAAATAAGCTGGCACTGTATTGCGCGGACTTCCTTCAGGCCTCCGTTCTCGGCATAGACATATACCGCTTCAGGCATACCACCTACATAATAATACAGCTTAAGCAAGTCGACAAACTTGCTTTTAAACGCCGTTATCATTTGAAAATCGCACTCGTGAAGAAGTTCTAAGAGAATGTTCTCCCCCACGGCACCGAGAAATTCTGTAAAGGTAAGCGGGTACATGTCAAAACTTTCAACTTTCCCGACCGGAAACGATGTTCCTGAATGGAGCGCAATACCGAGAAGCGAACCGGCAGCGAGGATATAATAGTCGGAGTCATTGTCCTCCGCAAAGTATTTAAGCGAACCGAGCGCTGCGGGAACCTCCTGCACCTCGTCAAGAATGATAAGTGTGTTATGAAGTTCAATAGCGACGCCGCTTTCAATGGAAAGGCCGCGTAGAATACGCGGAATATCAAATCCGCCCTCAAACAGCAGCTTCATGCGCTCGTTTTTATCGAAGTTGATATATGCGGTTTTCTCGAATTCGCATCTTCCGAATTCTTTCATCAACCATGTCTTCCCGACCTGACGCGCACCGCGGATGATCATCGGCTTACGGTGCTTTTTATTCTTCCAGTCGACAAGCGACTGCATCGCGTTTCTTTTCATAGCAAACACCTCTTTCGCTTATTAGTGTACCCATATTATACTCAACGTAACGCATAATGTCAAGGGAATATGTGTGATCGTAATCAAATTGTCGTCCATAAAAGTGTGATGCAAAAAAATTTAGAGGTAACAATGCTTGTTGAAAACAAAACCAAAAGCGCAAACTATCTTCGTATCATCGCATTGTTGAAGCATTTGCTCGCAAATGCGTTGCTTTCGTTCGCCTTTTCAAAATCCGAGTTTGATGCAAATAAAAAGATGCTGTTTTTCTCCCCTGTGGTTGATGCGGATTTATAAATACATTCACTTTAGTACTTGCAAGTATTATACTGCAGTATAGATAATAATGTTTGATAAAATTAACCCACAGTTAAGTTGTACCTTTTGTTGGATAGCTTCCATTTCGAAATGCAACCTGCTATACTGTATACAACGGTACCGGAATAATCTAAACGGAGGAATCATAATGGCAGAAACAATGGGACATATAATCAGGCGCTTGCGCAAGGAACAAAACTTGACACAGGAAGAACTTGCTGAGCAACTCAACATCTCAGCTCCGGCAATTTCAAAGTGGGAAAACGATACAGGTATGCCAGATATTTCACAGGTTGTGCCGATTGCCAAAATTTTCGGAGTAAGTACCGATGTACTTTTCGGAACATTCGGCGAAAGCGACGATGACGAGGCAATGAAAATCATCTACAAAGCACAGGAGTAGACCTATGAAGACGGACGAAGCACAACGAAACGCTTGTATGAAGGTTATCTTACTGTTCAGGAAGGCTTAAAGCGTTATCCCAACAATATTTTATTGCTTCTATTCAGCCTTGAACGCAGTATTGCCCTTGCTTATCCAGAAAATGACTGTTATGATGCCGAACACGCGAAAAATATAGCCGAACACGCGAAAAATATATATGAAGAAAGTATCCGGCAAGCTAATATCGTCATCTCATACGGAAAGAACGCCGCCGATATTTTGCGTGCGCATATGATCATGGTCATACTCCATTCTGCTTATGAAAATGCCAGCCAAGCTGCGGAACATTCATACCAGTTCCCAAGCAGAGCCGATATGACTGTTTTCAACATGTCGGCGTTTATAGCTCATTCCGAACATGACTACACCCGCGAAGTCGAGAACAGGCAATATGACTTTGTTTATCATCTTGAGTCAATGCTTGACAATATGGCACTAAGCGGTAGGGCATTGGTTATGTGCGGTAAATATGCAGACGCAATCATGGTATATACTTCGGCTTTCTCGCTGATAAAATCGGTATTTGGGGATGAAAAGTATATCCCGCCGGTTCATGAGCGCGAAAGCGGAGATATGTATGTATTGATTGCGAAAGCCTGTATAAAGTCAGGCGATAAAAGCAGCGCGATATTATATCTTAAAAGAATGGTAAATTACGACTTGGAAACACGAGTTCATTTCACGGACGATATACAGGTCAGAATGCCATTGCTGCATCAGGTGCCTTTTATAACCTATTATAAAAATGCAACATCGCGTAAAGGTCACTTGGAAATACTTATATCAAAATTACAAGACAGCGCTTTTGACTGCTTGAAGGATGATGAGAAATTGAAAAGATTGATCGAACGTGTTTCTGTTGAAATCAACAAGGAATAATAGATCAAAGAAGCTATTTTACATTGGCTTTTACTTATGTGGAGAATATAATAGCCAGATTCATTGTCCTCCCGCAAAGCATTTCAGCGAACCGAACACTGCGGGAACCTTTTGTACCTCGTCAAGAATGATAAGTGTGTTATGAGGTTCAATGGCAACGACGTTTTCAATGGAAAAGCATACCATAAGGAATTGAAAATAGCCAGAGAGAATCATGGGCTCTGATAATTATTTCATCACTTTCTCAAATCGGAACATCATATCGTCCCCATCTCCTTCTTGATTGCCGTCCGGATCACCGTCAGGCATATGAGAATTAGGATGATGTATATTAAAAAATTCCACTGCATGAAAGCCACACTTGTTGATATAGAAATGGATGTTCCGCGTTTCAAAATACGGTGTGCAGGTTTCCCACACCTCGGTTTCAGGGTGTAACTTTTCAATTTCCCGCCATGCGGCATAACCTATACCGTGACTGTGAACTTCGGGATTGACGAAGAACAAGACCAATTCGTTATAATTCGTATTGAGATTGATTGATATAATTACGCCACCAACAATTTTTCCATCAGCTACGATTCTGTATATTTCCGCATAATCCGCGTCCATTGAGTCCTCAATTGTCTTGCGGGAAATGATTTCGCCTTCTTCTTCAAAGTGTTCGTCGCGTCTGCCGAATTCCTCGATCGCACCATACTTGAATGCGCGTTGATTATCCAAAACAAATTGCTTACGGTCGTTTTTTTCCATTGGTACGAGTTTTACTTTTGTGTTTTTCATTTATCTTATCTCCTTCATTATCATATAACAAACGCCCGGTTATGACATGACAGAAAATCATATCAAAACCGGGCGCACCCGACATCTTATCCGACAGGCGGCCTGCAAGCGTATCGCTTACGATCCCCTACACTACGGTGTACTGTCCTCCGATGGCAAATATTCAGTTTACACATACAGAATAACATAAAAGCTGAGAAAATTCAATCGGTTCAATATGGATTCACATCACATGTTTTGCGTTTTTGTTTATATATTGTTGATTTTCTGTCGAATGTATTATATAATAATAACTGTTTATATGAAAAGAAGATTCGGATTAAAGGGTAAATCCTATAAATCAAATTATTTCTAATCGTCACGATTAAAAACCACAATTTCGGCAAGCCGAAGCTGCCATAAAAGATAGCGGTTCGGCGGAAAGGCATGGCCATAAATGTTCGAAAATACAGAAAATATTATATATAAAGCCGTCGGACGCTTTGATGTACCATGTGCCGTTGCTGCTTTCGGAAACAGAAACGGCGATTTTTATAAAAAGGCCTTTGGATACAGACGCGTATACCCGGATAACATTAAACCGACCGGTATTACACCTCCCGGAATTTTTCCGGAATCAATAAAATGCGAAACTGATACGCTATTTGACCTTGCCTCTCTTTCAAAGCTTGTTTCAACGACCATGATAGCGCTTAAGCTAATTGAAGAAGGCACACTATGCCTGACCGACTCGATCGGTTTCTTTTTTCCGTCTGCACCTGACGATAAAAGAAATATTACAATAAAACAGCTGATGACCCACACAAGCGGGATAAAAGCCCATTTTCATCTTGAGAAAGTAATTAAAAAGCCTGTCCCAGATGACCGTGATATAATTAATTCGATATTGAATATGCCTCTTGTTCATGCACCGGGCGAAATAGTTGAATATACCTGCATGGGGTATATTCTGCTTGGCAAGATACTTGAATTAATTACCGGAAAAACCCTTGATATGCTTGCGTATAAATACGTGTTTGAACCGCTTGGGATGAATCACACAGGGTATAACCCAAAGAAAGACACCCGGCTTTTGGGAATGAATTCGGCGGTGACTGAATACAATGAGAGCTGTAACGGTTATATCGAAGGCATAGTACATGACGAAAACGCAAGATATCAAGGCGGTGTTTCCGCAAATGCCGGTGTATTTTCAACAGTAGATGATCTTATTAAATTTGCAGTAATGCTTTCAAACAGAGGCAAATATTCAAATAAAATATATTTGAACAAAAGAACCTTTGAGCTTGCGATTACCGATCATACGCCGCAAAAAGGGGATTCGCGCGGGCTTGGCTTTGAGCTTTACGACGGTGGATTATTTCCTACCGGTGATCTTTTTTCTCCGCTGTCTTACGGCCATAACGGCTTTACCGGCACGTCGCTGTATGTTGACAGGGAAACAGGATTTTTTATGATATTTTTAACTAACCGAGTGCACTTTACGCGCGAATCCTCCGCTCTTTACAGACTCAGAAGAGCCGTGGCTAATTCCGCTATATCCGAATATCTGAGAGGAATGTGATATGAACAGCAAGACCCTAATCCAAAAACGCGAAAGAATTTCCGACAGCTGCTATTCGTTTACATTATATGCGCCTGATATAGCAAAAAAATGCGAACCGGGCCAAATTATACATGTGGACTGCGGAGGCGATACCTTTTTAAGACGTCCGTTTGGTATATGTGAAGCTTCTCGCACGGAAGGAACGATCAGATTCTGTTATGAGATCAGAGGAAAAGGTACAAATCTTCTATCGGAAATGAAGGAAGGCGAAGAGCTTGATATCCTCGGCGCATTCGGAAACGGTTTTCCTGCTGCAAAGGGAAGACGCATCCTCCTTGTAGGTGGCGGAATCGGTATTTTTCCGCTGTTGTTTTGCGCAGAAAGTTCGCCTGAAAGCTGTGACACAATTCTTGCGTTCAGATGCTGTTCGAAAATATGCCTTGAAGAAGATTTTAGAAAATACTGTCGCAATGTATATTTATGCACTGATGACGGTTCGGCCGGATATAAAGGTTATGCCGCTCAGCTTCTGAGTGAGCTTAATATAAAAAAGCAGTATGACGTCGTATATGTATGCGGGCCGATGAAAATGATGAAGACTGTTGCGGAGGTCTGCATTAAAGCAAACATTGAATGCTTTGTCAGCCTTGAGGAAAGAATGGGCTGCGGAGTGGGCGCGTGTCTTGGCTGTGCATTTAGAACAATTATGCCCGATGGAAGCAGGGGCTACAAACGTGTATGTGTCGACGGACCGGTATTCAATGCGTCGGAGGTTGATTGGAGTGAAATCTGATATGGATATGAGTGTGACCATTGCGGGAGTGAAGCTTAAGAATCCCGTTGTTACGGCGTCGGGAACATGCGGTTTTGGAGAAGAATATCTTGATTATTATAAACCGGAAGAACTGGGAGCTATCGCGGTAAAAGGGCTTACGTTGCTGCCGCGTGAAGGAAATCCTCCTCCGCGAATTGCGGAAACTCCGTCCGGAATGCTCAACAGCATAGGCTTGCAGAATCCGGGAGTGGAAATGTTTGTTAAAAAGCATCTCCCTCGTCTGAAGGAAAGGGGCGCGACCGTAATTGCGAATATTGCGGGTTCATCTGCGGATGATTACGCGCGTATGACGGAGATATTGTCTGATACAGATGTGGATTTTATCGAAATGAATATATCATGCCCTAATGTAAAACAAGGCGGAGTGCATTTCGGTACAGATCCGAGGATTGCCGAGGAGGTTGTCAAAGCGGCGCGTTTAAAATCGAAGAAACCTCTGATCGTAAAGCTGTCTCCGAACGTTGCGGATATAACCGAAATTGCACGCGCTGCGGAAGCGGCCGGAGCCGATTGCCTTTCAATGATAAATACGCTTCTTGGTATGCGGATAGATATTGAAACGCGCCGTCCGATACTAAAAAACAATGTCGGAGGGCTGTCGGGCGCTTGCGTAAAGCCTATCGCCGTAAGAATGATATGGCAGGTAAGAAGGATCACCTCTCTGCCGATTATCGGGATGGGCGGCGTATGTACGGCGTCTGATGCCATTGAGCTGATGATTGCTGGAGCCAACGCAATCGCAATCGGAAGCGCGGCTTTTAAAAAGCCTGACACACCCAGAGCAGTTATCAAGGGAATAGCGGACTATATGAAGTTAAAAAGCATTCGTGACATATCTGATATTTCAGGATCAATAATAACATATTAATTTAGGTATAGGTTGCCTTTATAATAAAGCTTATTAATCGGATTTTCTTATCTTCGACAGCCATGTCCCGTTTTACCTCGCTTTAATTATATGTGGATGATTACAAACACAAACTTCTTTTAAAAAAGGGATAAGCATATTAAATATTTACTGTAAGCATCGACAATGCTTGACAATTTGTTACAAATATGTTAAAATTTAAAAAATGAAGCGCTTTACTTATATTTTGCGTATATTGCGCAGAGGAAAAAATGAACACCGACAATAACAATAAAGAGAACGGTAATAAAAACAAGCGGGAAGAAGAGCCTAAAAACAATGATTTAAATATAAAGCTTTCCGATAAAACCGCTCCTGATAAAAAAAGAATCAATGCAAAATGGAAAAAAGCCGCAGGAATCGTGTTAACGGTAATTGCTATCATGATAGTTTCAGCGCTTGCGGTTACAGTTATTGCGCTGTATATCGCGTATAACAAAGTATATACTGAGGTTCCGATTCAGGAACGGACAGGAGATTACATTCCTCCTGTCCTTGATACCGACAAACTTCACGATATCAGCGAAATTATCGGCGAAGGTGAAATACCTCCGATGTCAATTGATCCGGTTATTACCGATACGCCACCTGTGCAGACAACATCAGGTAATAATGATACTGAACCAAATGATGATATAACGCCTGAAAATAATAACACTACTGGCAAAAATTCCGACGTTTCCACTGGCGGTTCATCCGGTGTTTCCACTGGCGGTTCATCCGGCGGATCTTCAGATGTAGAGCCAGTGCGGGTAAGATATGATAAATATGTCGAGCCAAAAGGTACAAAGACAACTATATATAAAGTTGCGCAAAAGGATCCCAATGTACTGAATATTATTTTATTGGGACGCGATGCCCGTGATCCGCTTCACGACAGAGGACGCACGGATGCGATGATGATTGTCAGTTATAATAAGAAAACAAAAGATATAAAAGTAACATCGCTTTTGCGCGACACGCTTGTCCCGATCGAAGGGTGGCATTGGAACAGAATAAATGCGGCATATTTCTTCGGCGGCACAGGCCTTTGCATTAATACCGTAAACGACGTCTACGATATGGATATACAGAATTATGTAACCGTAACCTTTGACAGCGTTGAAGGTATAATCGACCTTCTCGGCGGAATAGAAATAGAAATTACAAAGAAAGAAGCTGAATGGGGAGGTTGGGGAATATTTACTTCACAGATCCATGAAGGAAAATGTCTTATTACCGGCGCATGCGCGAGAGCGTATATGCAAAACCGTTCGATTGGCAAAACCGATTTTGCCCGCACCAACAGACAAAAGATTGTACTGGAAGCGCTATTTCATAGGTTTGTAACAATAAAAAGTATTTCCGAATTTTCCGATGTAATAAACTATATCCTGAACATGGTGCAGACAAATATGAAACTCGATACCATACTGTCCCTTGCGTCAAGCATACTTTCCAACGGGATAAAAAATTTCGAATATGCTTATCTTCCTTATGAAGGTAACTATAAATCTCAATATTACGACACCGGAAAAGCAAAGCTCATGATACTTATGACCGACCTCGATAAAAGCACTAGATATCTGCATAATTTTATTTATAATTACTGAAATCCTGTTGTGGGTTTCGCAATACTACGTTAAAACGAAGGTAACCTTTTGACAGCTTCATTTGAAAAAATGCTGAGACTGTTCGCGCTTTCCGCGTGTACCGGAGACGCGGATGGATATCCTGACGATTTTATACCGGATATCAATGAGATTAAAACAGTTCTTACGCTCGCGGACGAGCAAACTGTCGGCCGTAATGTACGCGCCGCTCTTCTTCTTCTTTCTGCGGCCGGACGTGCTCCGGCGGTTACGGAAAACGATCGCGTGGTATGGAAAGCACTTATAAAAACCGATATATTCGCTAAACTTAAACATGAAGATGGGCAAACCGCCGTTCTAAAAGCTCTGAAAGCAAAGGGAATTCAAGCCGTAACGCTAAAAGGCACGGCGGCCGCCAGGTTCTATAAGGTTCCGGAATACCGTTTGTCTGTCGATACCGATATATATGTCGTCCATGAAGACGAAGAAAGCGCGTTATGTGTATTTCGCTCCCTGGGCTTTCAAGTCGCTCCGCGAACACTGTTTTCAAACCATTCTTCCTGCCGCAGTCCGGAATACGGCGAATATGAGCTTCACACATCGTTTTACGCGGATATAATAAGAAATAATGTGCTTTGCCGTGAAAATGAGTCGGATGCTGTCAGAGAGCCTTTTGATGAATACGAGGTTTATGGCGCGAAACGCCTGTCACTCGGCCCCACCGACGCGGTATGCTATATGTTCGCGCATTTTGCCGGTCATTTTGTAAATTCAGGCGCTTCGATAAGACAGATATGTGATATATTGCTGCATATCAGATATGAGAGACGACGCATAGATTTCCAAAGATTTCTGACATCACTTGACAGATGGGGCTTTCGCAGCTTGTATGATGTAATATGCTCGTTGGGGATACATTATCTTAGCTTTTCTCTTGATGAGCTTCCTGGTTGCTCGGCGGTATCCGCCGATGTTTTTGATATGTTCATATATGACCTTGAAGAAGGCGGCTGGATAGGTAAAAAGCGTGAAAACAGCGGTGAAGCTTTAAGATATTTCGGTCTTGCACGGGCGGGAGACAGGAAAGCATATTTAAAGGAATTAAAAAAATATCAAAAAAGCAGAATTGCCGCCGCAATATTTCCGCCCAAAGAACGAATAGCGGCAAAATTTTCTTTCATTAAAAAAAGCGCTCTGCTGTTACCTGTCGGATGGGTCTGTTGGTTGTTTTATGGATTGGCTTTGATGAAAAAAGGCGAGCTGAGCTGTTCTGCTCCGGACAGCGCGAGAGAAGCAGACGAAGTAATCCGCAGACGCATTATGTTATTCGAATCGCTCATGATGATAAAAGAAAGGGCAGAACATGACTCAGAAAATTAATTTCACCATGATTTTCAAATTGCTTTTCAAAAACATTTGGATTATTCTGTTGTTTGCGGTATTGGGAGCGGAATTTACTTATTTTACTACCGAATATAATAAAATTCCCATTTATACCGCGAAGGCCACTATGTATGTTGCAAACGCCAATTATTCGTCTACTGACGGTAAATGGTATTTTTCTACCGGTGAGTTTTATGCCGCAAAAGAGCTTGTCAATCTATATACACAGCTGGTAAAAAGCTCAAAGGTTTGTGAAGAAGTAGCGGAAAAGCTTGATAATAAATATTCAGCGGATTATATCCGAGGTTCTCTTTCCATATCATCTTTAAGCGAAACCTCCATAATGGTCATTTATTCAACAACAACAAATATGCAGACCTCTGTCGATATTTGCAACGCTGTTTTGGATGCCGCTCCTGAAGTTTTTACCTCGGTGGTTAAATTCGGATATTGTGAGCCTGTAGATAATGCTTATATGCCGAAATATCCGGTACAGTCCAATCCGAGATCGCTTCGGAATACTTTTGTCAGTGGATTTATGGGTGTTGCTGTAGCAATCGCTTTAATATTATTAATATATATGTTAGACAACAGGATAAAAGGCACATCAGATATTAAGGATAATTATCAGGTCGCAATTCTCGGCGAAATTCCTAATTTTTCATTAAAATCCGACGAAAGGTATTCAAATTATGGCTCGTCAAAGGAAAAGGGACAGAGAAGAGGATATTAACCTTCTCAATGACAGTTCACCGTTTCAAATTACCGAAGCATATAAGACACTACGAACAAATTTAATATTCTCATTGGCCGCGAATAAATCGGAAACAAACGACCATAAAGCAAAAATCATTGTCATAACAAGCTCAATCCCGAGCGAAGGAAAATCTACGACCTGTGCGAACCTTTCAATAGCAATGGCACAAAAAAGCGAAAAAGTACTTATAATAGACGCTGATCTAAGAAAGCCTGTCCAAAACAAGCTTTTTGAAATTGATAACAGCCGCGGGCTTTCCGATGTTCTTATCGACGAGTGCGTGCTTGAAAATACAATATCTAAAAATGTAAGACCATTTTTGGATCTATTATCTTCCGGGACAATAGCGCCAAATCCTTCAGAGCTGCTTGGCAGCAAAGCTATGGAGCAGATGCTTAAAACTCTGTCGGAAAAGTACGATTATATTTTTATTGATTCACCTCCGATCAATATCGTTTCCGATGCGCTGGTTGCTTCTGTCAACGCTACGGGAATTGTTATGGTTGTTCGTCCAGAAATCTGTACACATGAACACTTTAAACATGCCACCGAATCGATAAAGCTTGCCAATATCAAGCTTTTGGGAGTGGTTATGTCTAATGTCAAGGAAGATAATTTAGGATTTAAATATAAGAGAAAGTACTATAGTTATCGTAAATATAAAAATTGATGATTATATAAAAAAGAAGGGACAATCTTCTTGAAAGCGGATTTTCACAGTCATATTTTGCCTTGCTTTGACGACGGAGTAATAAATACCGCCCAGACGGCGAAATATATAGCGTTATTAAAAAAGAACGGTATTACCCATATATACTCGACCTCTCATTATATTCCGCACAGAGAGCCGGTGGATGATTTTATCTGCCGCCGCAAAGAGGCATATGCGAAATTAGTATCTGAGCTTGAATCGGATGGAAAATCGATACCGGAAATAAGACTTGGCGCCGAGGTTCATATGGAGAAAGGTATTTCTCAGAATGACAAATTGCCTTTATTGTGTATAGAGGGAACAAATGTTATTCTGCTTGAACTGCCCTACAGGGAATACGAACCTTGGATGCTCGAGGAAATTTATAATATAGTATTTAAATTTAAAATTCACCCGTTGATTGCGCATTTAAACAGATATTTTTCCATATATAACGATTCACAGTTGTCACAAATTTTATCAGTAAAAAATGCCGTTTATCAGTTTAACCTTGAAGCATTTGAAAGCCGCTCGTCATCCAGACGAATAATACGCCTAATATCAGGGGGATTGCCGGCAGTTTTCGGAACCGATTATCATGGGGACATGGATGAGCTCGGTGACTTTTTTATAAATTTTGAACGTCGGACGAAAAAAAAGGACATTGCCGATATGACGGAATCAACGGAGCAAAAAGTATTGGAAGGTATGCTTTAAAAAGCGAAAGGGTATCATGTTTTGAAATCGAGATATCGCGCGTTTATATTGATGCTTTCGGATACTGCGATAGTGGTATTTCTTTTCAGCTTTATATACGCAATATGTCATATCGATGAGGCGCTGCCGATACAGATTTTTTTTAAATCCCTCTTGCTTGCCGCGGTGGTATATCTGCTCGTAATGATTTTATTCGGTATTTACAAGAGTCTTTGGCGATATGCGCAGCCAAAAGAATATTTCATGTGCAATATCGCGTCTTTTGCCGCCGGATTTGTTTTTTTTGGTATAAGCAGACTGATTTTACCGGAAATAATACCGTTTTACTTTTATTTGCTCGTGATGTCGACAATTTCTATTGCTTTTGTGACTGTAAGGCTTTTATATCGTGTTTTCCGTGATTATTATATAAATCAATCAAGGATGCTCAAGCAGGACAAACGAAATATTTTAAAAAAGCGTACAATTATAGTAGGCTGCGGAGCCGAGACGCGTAATCTGCTTGATGAAATCACAAAGGATGGAAGCTCTGATATTCTTCCTATAATCGCGGTTGACGACGATATTTCAAAAATAGGTAAATATTTTCAAAATATAAAGGTTGCAGGAGTGTGCGGCGATATTCCTCGTCTATGCGAAGAATACGAAATTGAAATGATTGTAATCGCCATGCCCTCTGCCACAAACTCACAGCGCTCCGTGATACTCGAATACTGTGTCGAAACCGGATGTGAAGTTAAAATAATGCCGCATTCCTACGATTTTACCACAGATACAGATTATTTGAGTAAGCTTAGAGAAATCACAACAGACGAGCTTCTCGGACGTGATCCGCAGGTAATCGCAGACAATGAAATTTATTCATTTGTAAGCGGAAAAACGGTAATGGTTACCGGCGGCGGCGGATCCATCGGTTCCGAGCTGTGCAGGCAGATCGCAAAATACAATCCGAAAAAGCTTGTGATTGTGGATATATACGAAAACAATGCATATGACATAGAACAGGAATTAAAGCGTAAATATTCTGACAGTCTGAATCTGGAAACAGTTATTGCTTCAGTGAGGGAATATGATAGAATAAACCGGATCATGGAAGAACAAAAGCCTGTTATCGTATTCCATGCCGCGGCGCACAAGCATGTTCCGCTTATGGAGAATTCTCCTCAGGAGGCCGTAAAAAATAATATTTTCGGAACTCTGAACGTTGCGCGTGCTGCGGAAGCAAACGGCGTTAAAAAATTTATAATGATTTCCACCGACAAAGCCGTAAATCCCACTAATATTATGGGAGCTTCAAAACGCATATGTGAAATGATCATACAATCAATGAGTAAACGTTCTAAAACGGTGTTTGCGGCGGTCAGATTCGGAAATGTTCTCGGTTCCAACGGATCTGTCATACCTCTTTTTAAAAAGCAGATAGAAGAAGGCGGACCGGTTACAATCACACATCCCGATATAATAAGGTATTTCATGACGATTCCGGAAGCCGCTCAGCTGGTTCTTACCGCCGGCGCAATGGCTGCCGGAGGCGAAATATTCGTGCTTGATATGGGTAAACCGGTGAAAATTCTAGATCTTGCAAAGAAGCTTATATTCCTCGCGGGCCTTGTTCCGGACAAGGACATAAAAATAGAATATATAGGACTCAGACCCGGAGAAAAGCTTTTTGAAGAACTCCTGCTTGATGAAGAGGGAATTAGAACAACTGATAATAATAAAATATTCGTCGGCAATCCTTCGGACATATCATATGAAAAGCTTATACCGATGTTAGATAAAATAAAAGAAATCGCATATAAAACAGATATTGACAGTAAAGCCATGCTGCATGAAATCGAGACAGAAATGATGAAAATAGTACCTAATTTCAGGCGGGCTGTTTAATATACTTAGACGAAGGGACTTGATTATATTGTCAAAAAGGATATTTTTATCGTCTCCCACCATGAATGGGAGCGAAAAAGCTTATATAGATGAAGCATTCCGTACAAACTGGATCGCCCCTCTCGGTGCGAATGTGGACGGATTTGAAAAGGAATTATGCGAATATTTAGATCCGGTCGGGTTTGCCTGCGCTCTCGTTTCCGGGACATCGGCAATTCATCTTGCACTTAAGCTGGCCGGAATAGACGAAGGCGACAGGGTTTTTTGTTCATCACTGACTTTTTCCGCATCGGCCAACCCGATCGTATATGAAAAAGCTATTCCGGTTTTCATCGACAGCGAAACCGAATCATGGAATATGTCGCCGGAAGCATTGGAAAAAGCTTTTATAAAATATCCTGATACAAAAGCTGTAATTGCAGTTAATCTCTACGGAACACCGGCAAAGCTTGACGAGATCAGTGATATCTGCACATCACATAATGCCGTTTTTATCGAAGACGCGGCCGAATCTCTCGGTGCTCGCTACAAAAGCAGGCAAACAGGAACATTCGGCAGATTTAGTGCATTTTCTTTCAACGGAAATAAAATAATAACTACTTCCGGCGGGGGAATGCTTTTTTCATATGACGAAAACGCCGTAAAAAAGGCACGCTTCTGGGCGACGCAGTCACGTGATCCTGCAAGGCATTATCAGCACAGCGAAATTGGATATAATTACAGGATGAGCAATATTGTCGCAGGAATAGGTCGTGGACAGCTTAAAACACTTGATGAGTTTATCTCACGTAAAAAAGCGATAAGGGATAAATATCTATGCTCGCTTTCCGGATTGCCGGAGCTGACTTTGAATCCGGTTCCGGCTTATTCGGAACCGAATTACTGGCTTACCTCTGTAACGGTCGACAAAAGCTCAAAAATAACGCCGGATGATATTATCAATACCCTTAATGATGACAACATAGAATCGCGTCCTATATGGAAGCCTATGCATCTCCAGCCGGTTTTTACAGGTATGGATTATATAACCGCCGGCAAGACAAGCGTATCGGATGACATATTTACTCGCGGCGTATGTCTCCCAAGCGATATTAAAATGGATGAAAATGATATGGAAAGAGTCACACAACGTATATTAAAGCTCTTTGGAAAATGAAAAATACGGATAAATTTTCTGTCTTAATGTGCGTTTATGCATTAGACGATGCCAAAAAGTTTATAAATGCATTTAATTCCATATACTTTGAGCAAACGATAAAGCCTGATGAGATAATAATTGTAATTGACGGATCATTGCCGCCGGAACTGAGTGATACAGTTGAAAATGTCATTTCATCCTGCCCGGCAGTAAAAATAATAAAGCTTAATGAAAACCTTGGCCGGGGTGAAGCCAGAAGAATAGGAATGCTGGCTTGTACAATGCCGCTTGTCGCAGTTATGGATGCAGACGATCTCAGTGTATCAGAACGTTTTGAGCTTCAGCTTGAGTGTTATCGGAAGGATCCTTCGCTTTCGATCGTCGGCGGATACATCGAAGAGCTTTCTTCAGAAAAAGGAATATCTCACAGATTGATAAGGACTGTCCCGTTGAATGACAGTGATATCCGACGCGGTATGAAGGACAGGTCTCCGTTCAATCATATAACCATAATGATGCGCAGAGACGATGTGATTGCCGCCGGAAACTATTCCGGGCACTTTGAAAGCGAGGATTATGATCTTTTTTTCAGAATGGAGCAAAAAGGCTTCCGTTTTCTGAATCTCCCCATGGTACTGTGCGTAATTTCTAGTGATAAAAACATGTACCGCCGCAGGGGGGGATGGCATTATTTCAAAAGTGAAGCATCACAACATATCGAAATGTATAAATGCGGCTTCATCTCGTTTCCGCGGCTTATTTATAACATTGCACTTAGATTTGTCGTTCATTCGGCCGCTCCAAACAGTTTCAGAATAATTTTATACCGAATTTTCGCAAGAAAGAGCAAAGATAAGAGAAATAGCAGTGATTAAAATTTTTATATGCTTTACAATAGGATTATTTTATGTATAAAAAATTCATTAAAAGACTGCTTGATATAGTAATATCCTTTTTAGGACTGGTTATACTCTCGCCGGTCATGCTTATCACCGCAATACTCGTCAGAATCAAGCTGGGAAAACCAATTTTGTTCAAGCAGGTAAGGCCCGGTAAAAACGAAAAGCTATTTACAATCAAAAAATTCCGTACAATGACCAACGAGTATGACGCGTCAGGGAAAATTATGTCTGATGAAAAGCGCCTTACAAAATTTGGCCGGATTTTACGATCGACGAGCCTCGATGAGCTTCCCGAGCTTTGGAATATATTTATTGGTGAAATGAGTATTATCGGCCCGCGACCTTTGCTTGTTGAATACCTTACGCAATACACTCCGCGTCAAAAACACCGTCACGATGTTTCTCCCGGGCTGACAGGTTGGGCACAAGTCAACGGACGCAATGCACTGACCCGAGAGAAAAAAATTGAATATGACCTCGAATACATAGACAAGATGTCATTCTTGTTTGATTGTAAAATTTTCTTAAAGACAATTTCAAAAGTTTTTAAACGCGAAAACATAGAGCCGGCACCCGGAACTGAGGACGCGTAAAAATTGTAAATTAATCTATCAATCTTCAGAATAATCGGCAAAAACAACCGCAATTTGGTTAAGACAAAACCGCTGAAAACTTGCGGCTCGGTAAAAATGCCGTATAGAGAAAGGCATATCAATTTATGAGCGGCAAGCGTATACTTATTCTTTCAAACAACGGACTCGGGCTTTATAAATTCAGAAAAGAGCTCATTGAAGCGATGATTTCACATGGCAATACAGTGATCCTCGCTTTCCCATTTGATGAATATAAAGAAAGACTTACAGAAGAATTAGGTTGTGAATGCATAGATACGCCGCTTGAACGCCGCGGTACCGATCCTGCAAAAGATCTCAGTCTTTTAAACGAGTATACCCGCTTAATGAAACGCGTAAAGCCCAGCATTGTTATTACATATACGATAAAACCGAACATATACGGCGGGCTTGCCGCAAAATCAAGAAAAATACCGTATTACTCGAATATAACCGGTCTTGGCACCGCGTTTCACACAGACGGTATGATGAAAGCTCTCGTGACCGCGCTGTATAAAGCCGCGTTATCTAAAGCATCGCATGTTTTTTTTGAAAATGCTGAAAACAGGAATATATTTTTATCTCTGGGTATTATTCCTGAAAACATCACAACCATATTGAACGGCGCAGGCGTCAACACGAATTATTATTCTTTCCAAACATATCCCGATCCTGAAAGCGTTCCGATAAAATTTTTGTTCATAGGAAGGATAATGGCGGAGAAGGGAATTAACGAGCTTTTTGAAGCAGCTCGCAGAATTAAAGCAGAAAAAATAAACGCAGAGGTTAATATTGCCGGATATTTCGACGATGACTATAAAAAGCAAACCGAAGCTCTGTGCGACGAAGGAATTATCAGATATCTTGGATTTCATGACGATGTCAGACCTCTTTTAAAAGAAACACATTGTTTTATTCTTCCTTCATATCATGAAGGAATGGCAAATACCGTTCTTGAAGCCGCATCTTCCGGGCGGCCTCTGATTGTTTCTGATATAAGCGGCTGCAGAGAAGCTGTTGAAAACGGGGAAAACGGATTATTGATTGAACCACATTCTGTTGAATCGCTTTTTTCGGCCATGAAAAGCTTTGCGGAACTCTCTAATGACATACGCATATCAATGGGAGAGGAATCAAGACGCATTGCAGTAAATAAATTCGATAAAAACAAGGTCGTCGATATGGTTATGGAGGTAATAGGATTATGAGCGCTCGGGAAAAACCGTTTGCGTGCTTTCTTATAAAACATATACAGCATTACGACCATGATAAATATTGGAGAATGCGAAACGCCGTAATCGATCCGCAAAACAATACTCCGCTTTTGATCAAATATTTATATCTGCTTAAAATTAAAAAAATGGATGCGTATAACAACGCATCGCTCGGAACAGATATTGGTTACGGATCAAGGTTTGCCTCTCCACCGTCGCTTCCCCATGGTATAAGAGGAATTTTTATTCACAATAATGTTGTTGTCGGCAAAAACTGTACCATATTTCAGCAGGTCACAATCGGCGCGAGAAAACAGGCGATCGATCCCCACGACGAAGCCACGCCGATAATCGGTGACAATGTTCTCATCGGAGCAGGAGCGAAAATACTCGGCGGCATAGTGATAGGAAACGGAGTGAAAATCGGAGCAAATTGCGTGGTTACTATGGATGTTCCCGATAACGCCGTTGTTTTTTTACCTGAACCCACAGTTATTATTAGGAAAGAAGCTAATGAACACTGAAAAAAAGATCTCAGTGATAATGGGTATATATAATTGTTCATCGACGCTTGCCGCCGCAATTGAATCCATTCTTTCACAAACATATGATAATTTTGAGCTAATAATATGCGACGATGGATCTGTCGACCGGACATATGAAATTGCAAAAGCATATGCCGATATCAATCCCGAAAAAATCAAGCTGATAAAAAACAAAAAAAATATAAAGCTGGCCGCGACACTTAATCGTTGTCTGGAATATGCAAAAGGCGATTATATAGCGCGAATGGACGGAGATGATATTTCAGTCGCAGAACGCTTTGAAAAACAGACTGAATTTTTAAACACTCATCCGGAATACGACCTGGTCGGGACTCAAATGATTTCATTTGACGAAACCGGTGATGTCGGGGTCAGGGAAGTAATCGGAATTCCTGATAAAAAATGCCTCGTAACTCGCAATCCTTTCGCTCACGCAACAATAATGTGCCGCCGTAATGTCTATTCTGTATTAAAAGGTTACAGTATAGAAACGTATGCCGAAAGATGCGAAGACATGGAGCTTTGGTTCAGATTCTTTGCGCACGGTTTCAAAGGTTATAATCTACAGCTTCCGCTTTATAAAGTGAGAGAAACGGCGGCTGATTATAAAAGAAGGAAGCTTAAATACGGATTTGGAGCGTCAAAAGTGCTTATAAAAGGATACCGGCTTCTCGGATATCCGTTATATTTATATCCCTTCGCATTAAAGCCGATACTCGCTTATGCACTTCCGACATCAATTATGAAAGCATATCACAACAAAAACGATAAAAACACAGCGTCTGCCAATTGAACCTATGACGCCGCGGAGGAAAAGAAATTGCTCGTATACATCCTTCTGATATTCGCTGTTATGGCGGTTTCTATGATAGATATAAAAATACACAGCAGAAGGAACGTCGTAAACAGCGTATTATCGAATACAGTTGACATAGTGTCCGCTCCGGTAAGGCCTTCATGGTTTGCGACAATTCTGATAATCGCGCTGCTTACCGTAATTGCCGGATGGAGGAGTTTTGTCGGAACTGATTATAGCAACTATATAGACTGTTATACGGTTTTCTCGGGATGGTCATACGCGGATGCATTCAAGGAATCAGAGCCGCTTTTCACCGTACTTAATATTTTTGTCAAGGATGTATTCGATAATTATATTGGCGTTTTCGCAATCTCCGGATTTTTAACCGTTGTCTGTCTTGTACTTTCAATCAGGTATTATTCATCAAATTTTTCATTGTCTGTATACCTGATGTTTACGTCTATGGTATATTTCAGCTCGTTTAACGGCGTACGCCAGAGGTTAGCGGCTATGATCATAATGCTTGCATATCCGCTGATCAGGAAGAAGAAATATGTCTGGCTGTTAATTGTGATTTTTATTGCATCGCTGATACACGCCTCATCAATTTATATGATTGCTTTTATCTTATTTTCATATACCAAGGCATGGTCAAAATTTACAGGGATAACGATTTCATGTTTCATGCTTGCTTTTGTGTTTTATCAGCCGTTTGCGGGTATAATTTTCAAGCTGCTTGAAACATTTAAAAGTACTTATACATCATATGAGACGGAGCTTACTCAGACAGGCTTCGGAGCAAACGCGTTAAGATTCATCTTTTTGGGGATACCGGTTATTCTCAGCTATATTTTCTATGATTCGCTGAAAAAGACACGCCCGGATATTGATATTTTAATAAATTTTTCGCTGTTGAATTCACTTTTTATGTTTCTCGCGATACGCCATTGGCTTTTCGCAAGGTTCAATATTTTTCTAGATATATTTAATATTTTGTTATGGCCTGAAATTATAAAGGTGCTTCAGCCTAAGGAAAAGGTATTTATCGGATATATAGTAACTCTCGTATTTTTCATATATATGTGTCTTATGCTTAAAACCGAATCGAATCTTTTACCGTATAAATCATGGCTTTGGAGTTATGTCAGTATATAAACATAAGAATGAGTGAAATTATCAAGACAGCAAGTTTCGTACTTTTGCGGTCATAGTACCAGCGATTTTACAAGCTCAGCCGCTATAAAATGTTGAAAGGCATAATCTTAAATATGAAAAAAATCCTGTTTATGATTCCTACGCTCATGCATGGCGGCGCCGAAAAGGTCCTTGTCAACCTTGTCAATAATTTAAGCCGGGAAAAATACGATATAACATTGATGACTCTTTTTGATGAGGGAGTAAATAAACAATATTTAAAAAAAGATATTAAATATAAATATGTTTTCAAGCATATTTTCAAGGGCAACACAAAGATATTAAAGCTTTTTTCGCCACAAGCACTTTATAAAAGATTTATTAAAGACAAATATGATATTGCAGTTTCTTATCTGGAGGGACCGACCGCAAGGATTATTTCCGGATGCCCGAATAAATCGACAAAGCTTGTCAGCTGGATACATATCGAACAAGAAAATGAAAAAATATTTGCGTACAGCTTCAGAACCGTCAGTGAAGCTCGAAAATGCTATAATAGGTTCGACAGAATCGTATGCGTTTCTGATACCGTAAAAAAGGACTTTGAAAAATTATTACCATTTGAAATGAAACATCCTATTGATGTGATATACAATATAAACGAAACGGATGCAATATGCGTTAAAGCAAAAGAACAGGTGGAAGATATCGTTTTTGATAAAAATACAGTGAACATCGTTTCTGTGGCAAAAATAATGAAGACGAAAGGCTATGACCGCCTTGCTGCTGCACATAAAAGATTGATCGGTGAAGGATATATACATCATATATATATTCTCGGTATCGGAGAGGAAAAAGAGAACATTCAAAAGTATATCGATGAAAACGGGCTCGGTTCCTCGTTTACTTTTCTCGGCTTCCGCGACAATCCATATAAGTACGTTTTAAAATGTGACTTATATGTATGCTCGTCGCGCAGGGAAGGCTTCAGCACAGCGGTAACAGAGGCTTTGATTCTCGGCATTCCTGTCGTCAGCACACGGTGTTCAGGAGCAGAGGAGCTTTTAGGTAAAAACAATGAATTCGGTATCATCGTAGATAACTCCGAGGAAGGAATTTATCTCGGGATGAAAAAGCTGCTTTCTGATAAAAACGCACTTGCCGAATACAAAAAAGCGGCGCGGAAGCGCGGAGCTTCTTTCGTAAAGAGCGAGGTTTTAAAAGCAAACGAGGATTTTTTTGACAGCATATGATTAGAAATATAGCATTTTTAACCGGCAGCATGTCGAAATCCGGCGGCACGACAAAGGCTGTATCGCTTATTGCCTCTGAACTGGCAAAAGAACCTGAATATTGTGTGTATATAGTCGATCTTTTCAATTTTGAAAAGAAACCATATTTTGATATAGCCGGAAATGTAAGCTATTCGACTTTGAATGGCGGCTCGGTATTGAAAAATATTTCGCTTTTAAGAAGATATATATTGAAAAAGAAGATAAACGTCATCATCTGCGTAGAGGCGATGATGGGAATTTATTCTATGCCCGCTGCGCTTTTTACAAAAACAAAGCAAATCATCTGGGAACACGGCAATTTTTATCAGAAACAATGTTCTTCGATCGATAAAGTGCGCGCGCTTGAATACAAGCTTTGTGATTATTACATTACTTTGACAGAACGGGATAAAAGCAATTTTATATCTCATTTCAAAGGAAAATGTAAAACTGATTATATATATAATCCCGTTGAATATTCTTCAGAACGAGCTTCATATGATTTGGCTTCTAAAAAGCTTCTTACTGTCGGGATAATCAGAAAAATTAAAGGCTATGACATGCTCTGCGATGCCGCGAGGATTATTTTTGACGCTCACCCGGACTGGACATGGGAAATATACGGAAGAGACGATTTTGAACCAGAAACAACAGCGGAATTGAAAGAAAAGATATCCAGGCTGAAGCTTGATAAGAATTTATTTCTGATGGGTACGACTCACGATATGCCCTCAGTGTATAAAAGCGCCGCTATATATGTCATGACATCGAGAATGGAAGGCCTTCCAATGGTATTGCTTGAAGCAAAATCCTTCGGCCTTCCGCTAATCAGCTTTGATATAATGACAGGACCCTCGGAAATTATATCGAACGATGTAAACGGATATTTGGTAGAAGAAGAAAATACGTCAGAGCTAGCCGCACATATTTGCGAGTTGATTGATAATCCGCAAAAACGGATCGAATTTTCAAATAACGCGAAAAGCGGTATTGAGAGATTTTCAATTGAAGTCATTATGAATAAATGGATGAAAATAATCGGAGAATTAATATGAGCAAGGTTCCTGAATATGGTAAAAGAAATGTAAATATTGAAATGCTGAGAATTATATCAATGATATTCATTATTCTTGGTCATGCTATGTTATATGGAATTGATGCAGGAAACATTTCAGGTTCTTTATATTACATATACAGTTTTTTAAGAATAATATCGATACCGTTTTTAAATGTATATGTGATTATAAGCGGGTACTTTCTTGTGAATTCGGGTTTTAAAATCAAAAAGATTTTTCTGTTTTGGATTCAGACATTCTTTTATTCTCTTGCACTATATTTGTTAATTTCATTATTGACCGGAACCCAAATCTCAATTAAGACTTTGTTATATTCATCATTACCTATATCTGGCAACAGATATTGGTTTTCTCGAGTGTATTTTGGTATGTATATACTTTCACCGTTTTTTTCTGTTTTTCTAAAAGCAATGACAAAACGACAATATAAACTGTTTTTGTGGATAATTACTTCTTTGTTTTGTTTATGGAGAATGATTATTCCGTTTGCAACTACATTAAATTCAGAAGGCGGAAACAGCATAATTTGGTTTTTTACACTTTATGCATATGCTGGATATCTTCGTCTTCATTTCAACCGAAATTTTAACTATAAAAAATTATTCTTATTGTTCTGCGCTTCTCAACTAGTTACATATATAGGATATCTTTTCATTAATTTTCTATCAAATAGTATAGGTCTTGCAGGAAAAGGATCATCAATTATTACTGAGTATACTTCAATAACCGTATTGGCAAGTTCATTACTTATATTTTTGACTGCATTAAATATGGATCAAATAAAATCCAAAAAGATCCAAAATGCTATATATTATTTCTCTAACTCAAGTTACTCAGTGTATTTGATTCATGAAAATCCGGATGTCAGGGGATTATTATGGAGCAACACTTTATATATGCTAAATCCTTATTTAACAATGGGTATATCTTTAATTTTCTCTCCGTTGCTGTATATTCTTTGCATGTTGATTGATAAAATCTCATGGAAACCAATATATAATATATTAAATAAAATACAATGGATGCCTGTCCAAAAGAAAATAGATAATATAATGGAAAATCAAGTAAACTTGCAGACATATAAACACGATTAACCGTTTAAATGAGGTAAATGTATAATTATGTTGATATCGGTCATAGTTCCCGTATACAAAGTCGAGAAATATCTTCGCAGATGTGTGGATTCAGTAATTAATCAAACTTATAGGGATTTAGAAATTATTCTAGTTGACGACGGATCTCCAGACAACTGCGGTGCTATATGCGATGAATATGCCACGCTTGATAAGAGAATAAAAGTGATACATAAAGAAAACGGGGGCGTTTCGGATGCAAGAAACGCCGGAATTAATGCATCCTCCGGCTTTTTCATTTCATTTATAGATTCTGATGATTATGTTTCTGATAATTATATATTGAATTTATATAAAGGTATATCAGATAATGACTGCGATATGTGTATATCAGGATGTAGATATATAGATGAAAATCTAAATTTTATAAATGCAAGAATCTCGAAAAAGAATATATATAACACTGAAGACTTTATTGACAAATTTGATGATACATCATTATTCGGATATTCATGTTCAAAAATGTATGTTTCTTCAATAATTAAAAATCACAATATCGAATTCAATATAAAAATGACTTTACGCGAAGATATGGATTTTAATATTAAATATTTGTCGAATGTTAAAAAGATTTCTGTTATCAATGATACATCCTATAATTATTTACAGAGAAAAAGCAGCGCACTCAATAATACGGATTGCAGTAATATAGAAAAAAAAATTAAATCATGCGAACTTCTATGCGAGACTATAAGAAACAAAAATAATGTTATTAGTAAAAAAGCTGCTTCTGATATAATCACTTGCTTTTTATTTGACATTTCATGCGAAATTATTAAAACTACAAATTTAAATATTGCCATAAAATATGAAATGTTATCAAGGATTTATAAGAATGAAGTGTATAAAAATCTAGTCATATATTCCGTGGATAAGCCATTGTTTATTATAATATATATAATTACGCTTAAGATTAAATGCTACAAATTATTTTATTGCCTTTACCATGTCTATATCAAACATAATGTTTGATCGTATAAATTAAACTTAGTAGTAAAAGGAGAATGGGTTATGCTAATATCAGTCATTGTTCCTGTATATAAAGTTGAACCATACATACATAGATGTGTTGATTCAATTATAAATCAAACCTATAATGATCTTGAAATAATACTAGTTGACGACGGTTCTCCGGACAACTGCGGTGCTATATGCGAAGAATATGCGAAGCTTGATAAAAGAATTAAAGTGATTCATAAAGAAAACGGCGGTCTTTCATCTGCAAGAAACGCAGGGCTTGATATTGCTCAAGGAGATTATATAGCGTTTGTCGACAGTGACGATTATATAGAGCTTAATATGTATGAGAATCTATTTAAAAATTCAAATGATTATCATGCCGATATTTCAGTTGGCGGTGTGATTGACTGTATTGACAACGGAAAAGAAATAAAAATCGTCAAAACTTCCGATGTAAAAGGTATCAATGTGGAATGCCTCGATAAAGAAGCCGCTATAAAACGGTATTTACTCGGTTCATGGTCTTCATGGAATAAAATATACGCAAAAAGCGTATTTGACAATATCAGATTTCCTGTCGGTAAGATAAACGAAGACGAAAATATCGCGCTGCTGCTTCTTGAAAAATGTCATAGAGTTGTTTATACTACAAAGCCCTTTTATCACTATATACGCCGCGAAAACAGCATAACAACCGTTCCATTTTCAGAAAAACGCTTTGCATGGTATGATAACTGCAAAAACAATCTCGAATACACAAAGCTTCATCATCCTTCAATCGCCGAAGCCGCCGAAGCAAGGTTTCTCGATTGTTTACTCTATTATGTTCGTGAGATTACTTTAGCTGAAAATTCAAAGACTTTTGAAACCAGATTGAAACAAGTAATTATAGAAATAACAGAGAATAAAAAGTTGTATTCCAAGAATAAATATCTATCATTCAGGTCGAAGTTGACCGCCAAAGCTGTAATTTACGGTTACAGACAATATAAGAATTTAATTTTGAGAAGGCATGGAAGATGAACAAGTTTCTTTCAGAAGAATGGCAGGTGTTTTACAGAAAACGTAAGTCTGATATATTAAATGACACCGATAACAGTAAATTCAATATTATTAGAGGCAATTTTAGGTATTGGTGCGCTGATCCGTTTATTATAGAAGAAAACGGCAAAGCGTTTGTATTTGCCGAAATGTATGATAGATTGAAGCATAAAGGAGCTATCGGATACTGTATATTATCAGAAAATGGCAATTATTCGCCATGGAAAAAAGTATTGGAATGTCCGTGGCATTTATCATATCCATTTATATATAAAAGAGGCGGAGACTTTTATATGATTCCCGAATCATATGTATCCGGGAAAGTATCTATTTATAAAGCGGCTGCTTTTCCCGAAAAATGGGAAGAAATAAAAGTGATAGCTAATTGTCCATGCGTTGATACGACAATTCAAGAAATTAATAATAAGAAATATATATTTACAACAATTTGCGAAAACGAAAAAACTGTTATTTCATCATTCAATGATGAAATGTTCGATCCAAACAAGGCGCAGGTTATAAACAATAAATACAATCAGGCACGCTCAGCTGGAAAATTTTTTACTCATGATGAAATGTTGATAAGGCCGGCACAGGATTGTACCGGAGAATACGGTAAAGCCATAAATCTTTATATACCGGCTATCTCTAACGGTATTTATTCAGAAAAACTTCTGAAAAAAATAACAGCAGATCAGATTAATACAAATGAGCGGATAAAAGCGGCAGGTATACATACATATAATTTATCCGAGCATTATGAAGTTATCGATATAAAACGATATAGTTTTAATTTGGTTTGGTTTATTATTCGTCCCTTTGATTATCTCAAAAGAAGGATAAATAGGTTATTCAATGATAGAAATAAAGAAAATAACTCTTGAAAACGATTTTGATGAGTTGATAGCCTTATTCAATGCCGGTCTCGGTGAAACGACAAAGGAGCATTGGAAATGGAAATGTTTTTGTGAATCGGGATTCAAGAAGCAGGAAGTATTTACGGCTTATGATACCGAAGCTCACAAAACCATGGGTATGATGTCATTTTTCCCCGAAAGATACAATAAAAATGGGAATACTCTTGATGTTGTTCAGATGTGCGATTTGGTTGTAGCTCCTGAGTATAGAGGAAAAGGGATAATGACCAGCCTGTATTCTTTTGCGGAGAATTATTATAAGTGCATTGATGTATTTATGGGATTTCCAAATGATTGTTCGCATAAAAGATTTTTTAAATACGGATTTATAAATATTTGTGAAATGCATATATATAATACTCATTATCATTATTTTACAAAAAAACTAAAAGACGGTTTAGTGGCTCATATTGGCCCTTATTCGCTTACAAAGTATTCCTATGTTCCTGATTCAATAGAAGCTGTAGATAAAAAATCAAATATTTCGTCAGAATACTGGCGGATAACAAAAAGCCATGCATTATATGAATATAAATATAATAAAAATCCGGATACAAAGTACATTACATTTGTAATTGCAAAAGACTCTTCGCCCGAGGCATATTTTATCGGTAGCTTAAACAAAGGAAGATTGACGACGGCTTTTAATATTTACGATTGGAATATTTCAAATATGCTGGCATCAGATACTGATAACTTAAAGCAAATATTTCTTAAAATGAGACCGATTGCAAACCGTATTTACATATGGGGCAACTATAATCAGAAAATATTTAGCATGCTCAACGGTATTGGCTTTGAAAAGCAGCAAGGATCATCTTCAAGAATGATAATGAAAATATTTACTCCTGGCATAAAAATTGATTCTTCCGAATGGTTTATCACAAGAATTGATACTGATTACTAAAATTTGAGAAATTATGAAAATACTCTTCACGTAGGAGTTATTAGGTATGATACCAAAAACAATTCATTATATATGGTTTGGCAATAAACCGCTTTCACCATTAACGCAGAAGTGTATAAGAAGTTGGCAAAAATATTTACCGGATTATGAAATTAAATTATGGAATGAGAATAATTTTGATATATCAATGAATAGGTTTTGCAAAGAAGCGTATGAACAAAAAAAATATGCTTTTGTCAGTGATTATGTGCGTATTTATTTACTCTATTATTATGGAGGAATATATATGGATACTGATGTTGAAGTCGTGAAACCTTTTCCTGATGAGTTTATTAATTGTGAAGCTTTTTCCGGGTTTGAATCAACAAAAACGATTCCAACAGGAATAATGGCATCGAAAGCATACCATCCGTTTTTTAAAGAATTATTGGCATATTATGATAATATTTCTTTTGTCCTCAATGACGGACAACTAAATACAACAACTAATGTAAAAATAATAACTGATATATGTCTGAACCATGGATTTTTACCGAATGGGAAAAAACAAGTAATAAGTGGTTTTACATTATATCCTCAGACATATTTTTGCCCATTGTCACACGATTCTGCAGAAACATTATTTTCGGATAATACATATACAATACATCATTTTAATGGTTCTTGGTGCGATAGAAAGACACAGTTTGTGGGTAATTGGTACAGAAAATATCAACCAAAATATAAAAAAATATATGGAGAAAATATAGCGCTTATTATTTATAAGTGTTTATATAATTATTTTAGAATTTTAGATAATATAAATCCGAAGTGAGCAGATCACAGATCCGTTGACGGATATATTGTTGACAATTCCGTTGATGGGATTTATAATGGTTTAGTAAAAGCACTTACCGACAAACAAAAAACCGCGTTGCTTTCACCCGGAAACGTATCCCGCATTACCGACAACGAGATTAAATATAAGTATTTTATACAAATAATCGGAGAAAAGAAATGACGGACGAGTACGGAAATCTTGAATTACATAAGGTGCTGCTTGCGGCAATGAAGGATATAGATAAAATATGTCGCGAAAACGGGCTGAGATATTATCTTTATGCTGGCACTTTACTTGGCGCGGTTAATTTTAAAGGCTTTATCCCCTGGGATGATGATGTTGATATAGTGATGCTCTCAAATGATTATAATAAATTCAAATCCATAATTGAAAGAGATTATGGCGAACGATACAAAATGATGACATTTGATAATACTGCAAACTGGTATAGCAAAATGTCAAAATTACAAGTGTTGGGAACTGAAATAATAACGAATAACGGTGAAGCCGCTCCGATTTTCGTTGACATATCAACACTTCACAACATGCCGGATAATAAGCTCTCAATGTTAATTCAAAGAAAGAAAATTGAATTTTATAATTTGTCTTTGGCTGTTTTATCAGGTGCAGTCATTCCTACATCATTAAAATCCAAATTAACTATTGGACAAATGGCAAAGCAGGGTAAAGACAAATTAGGTAAAAAATTAGACACAGCTTTATGCAGATACGACAGAAAACGCACAAAATATGTTGGCATAATGTGCAATACAATATGCCCGAATCCTTATACTGGGAAATGCGGATATATAACTGACAGAACAGAAATTAATTGGCATGATAATCCGCGTTATGTTGAATTTGAGGATACAAAATTAATGACTATTTCAAATATTGAAGATTATCTTGATTGGCAATACGGGACTAAATGGAGAGAACCGTATCCCAAAGAAAAACGGATAACAAAACATAATGTTCGGGAGTATCAAATAGATTCAAAAGTACGTGAATGGATTGGAAAATAATTGAGGTAAAATATGAACGTTATTTATTCCAGTGATAATAATTACGCAAGACATGCCGGCATATCGATAATGTCATTATATGACCACAACAAAGATTTTAATGAGGTTAATGTTTTTCTTATTAATGATGGAATCGCTGAGGATAACAAAAACAATTTAAATAATATTGCCTCTTCATATGGCAGGAAAATAACATTCATTGACTTTTCTAAGTACAAAGCTAGACTCATTTTGAATAATAAATGGGAATTGCCGATCAGCGCATATGCAAGGCTTTTTATTTCTGAAATGGTGCCGGAAAGTATTGATAAAATACTGTATCTTGATTGCGATATTATAATAAATGACAGTCTTTCGGATTTATGGAACATAGATATGAAAGGATGTACAATAGCAGCGGTTGAGGATGTTGCTTCTTGCGTTTTTCAAAGCGAAACTGGTATAGATGAGAAATTTAGATATTTTTGTTCTGGTGTGATTTTAATTGATTTGAAAAAGTGGCGTGATATAAAAGTTCAGGAAAAGCTTTTAAAATATCTTGACAGTCGTAACGGAATTGTCAGGCATCATGATCAGACTATATTGAATGGTGTGTTTTGGAATGATTGCTTTATGCTTCATCCGAGGTACGACGCGTTATCACCGACTTTTATAATGTCATATGAAAACTTAAAAGCATATTTCAAATTATGGGATAGATATTATACAAAAAAGGAAATTCGCGAATCAATCAAGAATCCGGCAATTATTCATTATACATCTTCAAATATAGGGCGTCCATGGGAGAATAAAGCTCATCCGCTTTCATATAAATACAAGTATTATTGGGACAAGTCTCCGTGGAAAGATGCTCCTTGGGGGACATTTAAGCCGACATATGATAAAGTTCAAAGGCGTACATATTGGCTTTACCAGCATGTACCTGTAAAAATAATCAATTTTGTAGCGAAAAAGAATAAAGGATAATATTTATGGACGAGATAATAAAAAAGAAAATTGCGATTGTCTTTTCTTATTTAATTGTTGGGGGAACAGAAGAGTCTCTTATTAATTTTATTAATTCAATAGATAGAAATAGATATGAAATAACTTTATTCACAAGAAGAATACCAGAAAATTATTTAAAGCGATTGGAAGGTAAAGTGAAAATATGTTATATAACAGGCACAGATATAATTGATTATGATGGAAATATTATTAAGGATAATACGATAAAAAAAGTTATCATCAATATAATATTCAAAATAAAACTTCATATAACAAAAAATAATTATAAAAAAAATCTTTTTGCTTATAAGACTTTACCCAAGTATAGAGAAGCTTTCGATTGTGCTATAGCATATAAAGCGAATTATATTGAACCCCCTATATTATTATCAATTTTAAATACAAAAAAGAAGATTACATGGGTTCATAGTGAACTTTCTAGTAATATAGTTACAATTAAAGAGTATTCAAACTGTCTAAACAGTTTTGACAAAATATTTTGCGTATCGCAAAGATTAAAGCAGATACTTATTAAGTATTATCCTCAAACATGTAAAAAATCTGAGGTGTTCTATAATATTCTTGATATTAAAAAAATTACAGATAAATCTTCTGAGCGAATAGATGAAAATGACTTGTTTATTGATAATACAATAAACATAGTAACTGTCGGAAGAATTTCTGGAGAAAAAGGGTATGACAGAATACCGGATGTTATGAAGCAATTAGTTGATAATAATTATAAAATTAAATGGATAATAATCGGTGACGGTCCTGATCGTGAAAGAATCGAAAATTTGATAAAAGAGCATAATGTAGAAAATAATGTTGTTTTGCTTGGAACTAGGGAAAATCCTTATCCATATATGAGAGCCTGTGATATTTATGTTCAGCCATCATACACTGAAGGATATTGTACGACAACATACGAAGCAAAAATATTGCATAAGCCTGTTGTTACTACCGATGTTCCTGGAATGCGGGAACAATTCGAAAGCGGTAAAAACGGTCTTATAGCTGAATCAAGTGTCGACGGATTATATGATGGCATAAAAAAATTAATAGACGAGCCGGAGCTTCGTGAAAAATTCATACATAATCTCGAGAATGAATCGATGGATAATTCCGGAGAAATTGAAAAACTCTATAAATTTATTGAGGAATGATAATGCCTGACACACAACTCACTGTCATAAAGCCCAAATCAGGTTGGTTTGAAATAAACTTTAGAGAGCTTTTCAAATACCGCGATCTGATCAGCCTATTCGTGAAGCGAACCTTCACATCGCAATATAAACAGACAATTCTCGGTCCTGCATGGGCGATAATACAGCCGCTTTTAACTACGGTCATATTTACGATAATTTTCGGCAATATCGCAAAGCTGCCGACAGACGGTGTTCCGCCGTTTCTTTTTTATATGTGCGCAAATGTCCCGTGGACATATTTTTCAAATTGTATCACACAGACCTCGAATACCTTTGTTTCCAACGCTTACATATTCGGAAAAGTGTATTTTCCGAGATTGATCATACCGATATCAAATGTGATTACCGGTCTTATTTCATACGCTATACAGTTTGTGTTCTTCCTTTGCTTTCTTGCGTATTATTTGCTGACACCGGGTTGTTCGGTGCATATAACAGCATATGCGCTTATGATGCCGCTGTTTGTTATTCAAATGTCACTTTTAAGCCTCGGCTTCGGAATAATCGTTTCATCATTGACAACAAAATACAGGGATCTTACAATGCTCGTCGGCTTCGGTGTTCAGTTATGGATGTACGCCACGCCGATAGCTTATCCTTCCTCGATAATCCCCGAAAAGTGGATGGCTCTTTATATGCTCAATCCCATGTCACCTATAATAGAATATTTCCGATATGCGTTTCTCGGCTGCGGCAGTATTGACTGGAAATATATAGGGATCAGCGCTGCGATGACACTTGTTATTCTCGCGATAGGTGTTATACTGTTCAGTAAAGTAGAAAAAACATTTATGGATACGGTTTAAAAATGAGTGATAAAGTAATTAAAATAGAAAACGTATATAAAGAATATCGTCTGGGAGTGATCGGCGGCGGAACCTTAAAGGGTGACCTTCAAAGTCTTATGGCAAAGCTGCACGGAAAAGAAGACCCTAATCTTAGAATCGGGCAGAAATCAGCTCCGAAGAATGAAAGATTCCTTGCTTTAAAAGATGTTTCGTTTTCGGTAAACAAGGGCGACGCCGTGGGAATAATCGGCCACAACGGAGCGGGGAAGTCCACCTTGCTCAAGCTTTTGGCTCGTGTGACCGCTCCGACAAAAGGCACTATTTCATATAAAGGCAGAATAGCCAGTATGCTCGAAGTAGGAACCGGATTTCATCCGGAATTGACAGGGCGCGAAAATGTATATCTCAACGGCGCTATTTTAGGTATGTCGAAAGTTGAGATAACAAAGAAATTCGATGAAATAGTTGACTTTGCCGAAATGGAGCAGTTTATTGACACGCCGGTAAAAAGATATTCAAGCGGAATGTATGTGAAGCTCGCTTTTGCGGTCGCCGCGCATCTTGATTCCGATATATTGATAATGGATGAAGTGCTCGCTGTCGGAGACATGAAATTTCAACAGAAATGTCTCGGGAAAATGGGCGACGCCGCCGACAGGGAAGGGCGCACTGTGCTTTATGTAAGTCATAATATGAACACTATCAGACAGCTTTGCAACAGATGTGTTGTGCTTGATCACGGGTGTGTTATTTTTGACGGAGATACTGAAAACGGAATTCAGAAGTACAACGGCGTAAACGCGCTGGAAGAAAAAACGCACTATGATTTTAAAGATTGTAAAAGAGAAAGCTATCTGCCTGTAATAAGAAAAGCGGAAATGATGTCTCTTGATCTTTTAAATAAAGAACATCCGATATATACTCAGGGACAGACGCTTGAATTTGATTTAAAAATTCATTGTTATAAAACATGTGAGCATATAGGTCTGAGAGCGGAATTCAGGAATATGTCTGATACACCGGTTATGACAGTGCTGACATCAGATGATGATTTTATCAGATTGGATAATGACAGCGACGTGGTATTAAACGCAAGAATTAATATAGATATGCTTACGACAGGAAAATATAAAATTCTGCTTGTTTTATATGATGCTAATGAATTCGGTACAAATACAGACATTGATTGTTTGAATCCTGCTTTTGTTATCGAAAAACAGAACGATATTTTAATTCATTGGAATTGCAAAAGCTGGGGAAATATATACTCAGGTAATATTATGATAAAAGAATATGAGAAGTAATCATGATAGATTTAATTAGTGTAATAGTACCAATATATAATGTAGATAAATATTTAAGAAAATGTATTGATAGTATATTAACGCAAACGTATAATTTACTTGAAATTATTTTAGTAGATGACGGATCAACTGATTTATGTCCTGATATCTGCGATGAATATGCAAAAAAGGACTCTAGAATTATTGTAATACACAAAAAAAATGGCGGACTAGCAGATGCTCGTAATGCGGGACTGGATAAAGCAACCGGGAGATATATTTCATTTATTGATAGTGATGATTATATAGAGACAGAAATGTATTCAGTTATGTTGGAAAAAGCGAAAGCTAATCATGCTGATATAGTTTCATGTTCTATAAAACATGTTGATGAAAAAGGGGAAATTATAAATATTTGGCCGATTATTGAAAAAGATGTATTATTCTCTGAAAAAGAATTTATTACCAATTTTTATCCATATATTAAAACTATTATATGTCCATCGGTTTGTAATAAACTTTATAATTCGTTTATCTTTGATTCAATACGATTTCCAGTTGGTAAAATATATGAAGATGCTTTTATACAGCTGGAAACATATGATAAATGTGAAAATATATTGTCAATTAAAGATATATTTTATAATTATTTTAAAAGAAGTTCAAGTATTATGAACTTACAACATTATAATTTATCAATAGATGCTATCGAATTTAGGAAAATAAATTATAGCTATTTTAAAAATACTTCAAATGAATCGCAAATTCAATATTCCCTTAATGAATATATAAATACATATTTTCAAATTTATTTTTTATATATATATAATTATAAAATTAATAATATGAAAAAATGTTTTAGTGTCCCGCGAAAACAATTTAAGATGCTAAGAAAAGAAATACTGTCAAATCCAAATATTTGTCATATGAAAAAAATTATGATAATTATTCATAATGTGTTTCCATGTATAGCTCAATATATTGCAAATAAATATTTTCCTGAATGCATCCAAAAATAAATTAATATAAGAGAAGTCATGATGATTTATAATTGTACATTATCTATAATTATACCTGTATATAATTGCTTTGAATATATATATAAATGTACTAATAGCATATTATCTCAAGAAAATGATGATGTTGAGTTAATACTCGTTGATGACGGTTCAACTGATGGATCTTATGATATATGTGATAATATTGCTAATTCTGACCCGCGTGTAAAAATCATACATCAAAAAAACCAAGGTGTATCTTCCGCAAGAAATGCAGGGCTTGAAGCAGCGAGAGGAAAATATGTTACTTTTGTAGATGGCGATGACACTGTTTCTTCAGATTATATAAAAGTGATTACAGAATCTATAAATGAAAATAATGCTGATTTAATTATTTGGAGTATTCAAAGCATATATTATAAAGAATCTATAAAAGATATTAATCATGCAGAATCAAATAATATATATAATATATTTTATAAAAATTATACTGAAGAAAGCTGTTATTACTTGATTAATAACACCAATTTGATATCTGGATGTAACAAGCTATATAAATTGGATGTTATCAGAGAAAATAAAATTATTTTTAATGTATCACAATCCGTTGTAGAGGATTATACTTTTAATGTAAAATATATGTCCTATACAAATTCAGTTCAATGCATTTCAGATATATTATATAATTATTATATTAAAAGTCATACTAATTATACATCCAAAAGAAGAAAAACAAATTTTATAAATGATTTAAGAATAATGTATGATTCCGTTGTACATTTCTTTAAAGAAAAGAATCTGCCATTAAATCTCGATTATTTAATGATATATTTTAATATTGGCATATTAAACCTGAATGAAATAAAAGATAAGCAAATCCCATATAATCAGAAATCCAAGATATGCAATTCTATTTTAAAAGATAATGTATTTCAAATGATGTTGGAATATCAACGTAAGAATGCAGTTTATGATAATAAATATATTTTTGTATTAAAGAGAAAATCATTTTTATTATTAACTATATTTGATATGCTTGTTAAGCTAAAAAGCTCGATAACAATAAAAAGGAAGAAGTTATAATGACACCAACCCAACTTAAATCGCTTGCAGCGCTTCTTTATCCCAGTATTGGCACGACGCCGGAATACTTTGAAGAAAAATATCCTCCCCGCAATTTGCCGGAAGGAGCGAAGGTGACGCGATTCGCGCCGAGTCCGACGGGCTTCGTGCATTTCGGCGGGATGTTTCCGTCCACTGTATCAGAGCGGCTTGCCCATCAGAGCGGCGGCGTATTTTTTCTTCGCATAGAGGATACCGATTCTAAAAGAGAAGTCGACGGAGCTGAAGAAAACATAATAAAATCATATAATTCTCTCGGGATCATGTTTGATGAAGGAGTTACCCTCAACGGAGAAACGGGAGCTTACGGTCATTACCGGCAAAGCGACAGAAAACAGATTTATCAGACCTATGCGAAAAAGCTTATAGAAGAAGGGAAGGCATATCCTTGCTTCTGCGCTCCGGAACAGCTCGACGCCGTCAGAGAAGAGCAGGAAAAGAATAAAGAACTGCCGGGTTATTACGGAAAATACGCCGTCTGCCGCGAGCTTACTTATGAGCAGATAGCCGGCAATATCAATGCAGGCAAGTCCTTTGTACTCAGATTAAGATCAACGGGTGACCCGGATAACAAGATCAAGTTTACCGACCTTGTAAAGGGCAATCTTGAGCTTACAGAAAACAATATAGATCACATCCTTTTAAAAAGCGACGGAATGCCCTCATATCACTTCGCTCACGCGGTCGACGATCATCTGATGCGGACGACACATGTCGTAAGGGGTGAGGAATGGCTGCCGAGCCTTCCTTATCACATACAGATATTTGCCGCTCTCGGCTTCAGATTGCCGAAATATCTCCATATTTCTCAGTTGATGCGTATGGAAAACGGCGCGAAGAAAAAGCTTTCAAAACGCGATAACTGCGCCGCATTGTCATATTACAACACCGCCGGTTATCCCGCCGCGACGGTGAGAGAATATGTCATGACCTTGCTTAATTCCAACTTTGAGGATTGGCGCAGAGCAAATCCCGCGGCGGATATAAACGACTTTCCGTTTTCGATTAAAAAAATGAGCGGCAGCGGATGTCTTTTTGATTTTGACAAGCTTAACGATGTGTCCAAGAATGTCATCAGCCGGATGAGCGCGCATGATGTATACGTATTGCTGACAGAGTGGGCAAAAGAAAACGATCCGGATTATTATGCCCTGCTAACGCGTGACAGTGAATATGCTGAATCTATTCTTTCAATCGGGCGCGGAGGGGCAAAGCCGCGGAAGGATCTGACTACCTGGGCTGACGCGAAGCAGTATATGAATCTGTTTTACGATGAACTTTTCGGAATTCAGGATATGATACCGGAAAAATACGATAAAAACGATGTAATGAACGCTTTGCAAAAATTCATATTAACGTATAATTATGAAGATGTTCAATCGGCATGGTTTGAAAAGATAAAGGATATTTCGGAATCTTTGGGTTATGCGTCCGACATGAAGGAATACAAGCAGAATCCGGAAGCTTTCAAAGGAAATGTCGGCGATATCAGTATGTTTATACGCGTTGCCGTAACCGGAAAGCTGAATTCGCCGGATATGTACGAGGTTATGCGTATTCTGGGGTATAATACTGTTATAAACAGAATAAAGAAATTTATAAAAATATTATAAATAATATTTGAAAGCGATATAAATTAATGGAAGAAAATACAAGCTTCTTTTTACATGACATTATAGATGAAGATATCAAAAACGGACGGGTAGAAAAAATACACACTCGTTTTCCGCCCGAGCCCAACGGCTATCTCCATATAGGCAGCGCCAAAGCAATTTATATCAATGCCATGACAGCGAAAAAATACGGCGGTCTGTTTAATCTGCGTTATGACGATACGAATCCGGAAAAAGAAGATGACGAATATGTAAAAAGCATATACGAGGATCTTATTTGGCTCGGCGCGGAGCCTACCGGCGGTGTTTTTTACGGCAGCGATTATTTTGATAAATGCTGTGAATTCGCGATACAGCTGATCAACCAGGGCGACGCATATGTATGTGATCTTTCCGCAGACGAAATGCGCGAATATCGCGGCACTCTGACAGAACCCGGTAAAGACAGCCCTTTCAGAAACCGCTCGGTTGAGGAAAATTTAAGCCTGTTTGAACGTATGAAAAGCGGAGAATTTCCGGACGGCTTCTGCACTCTCCGCGCAAAAATAAATATGTCCAGCCCGAATATGAATCTGCGCGATCCGGCAATTTACAGGATACTTCACACGTCGCATCACAGACAGGGCACGAAGTGGTGTATTTATCCTCTTTACGATTATGCTCATCCGATACAGGACGCACTTGAGGGCATTACCCATTCAATGTGTTCGATCGAATTCGAAAATCACCGTCCTCTGTACGATTGGGTTGTCAATAAAATAGGATTTGAGAAAAAACCTCATCAGTATGAATTTGCCCGCCTGAATGTTACGCATACCGTAATGAGCAAAAGATATCTTCGCAGCCTTGTGGAGCAGGGCGTGGTTGACGGATGGGACGATCCGAGAATGCCCACTCTCTGCGGCCTTAGAAGAAGGGGATACACAGCATCTTCTATTATAGAATTTGTGAAGCGCGCAGGGGTCTCGAAGGCGTTCAGTATTGTTGATATCGATCTGCTTGAACATTGTATCCGTGACGAACTAAATTTCAACGCGCAACGCAGAATCGCAGTCATTGATCCGGTCAAGGTAGTCATAGAGAATTATCCCGAAGATAAAACCGAGCTTTTTCAGATCAAAAACAATCCTAACGATCCCGAAGCCGGCGAAAGACAAATACCATTTACTCGTGAAATGTATGTCGAAAGAAGCGATTTTCTCAAGGAAAAGTCTCCTAAGTTTTTCCGTCTTTATCCCGGTGGAGAGGTTCGCCTTATGAGCGCGTATATTATAAAGTGTACAGGATTCGAAATCGACGCTGAAGGGAATGTTACGCTGATCAGATGCGAGGCAGATCTCGAAACCGGCGGTAAAAATCCAGCCGACGGAAGAAAAATAAAAGGAACAATTCATTGGGTTTCCGCTTCAAACTGTATAGATGCGGATATTATGAAATACGGCCTTTTATTCAACGAAGAGAATCTCACCGCTCTTCCGGAAGATAAATCCTACGGCGATTATCTGAATCCGGATTCAATTAAAAAAATTTCCGGAGCGAAGCTTGAATTATCGCTTTCTAATGCAAAGCCGGGCGATAAGTATCAATTTGTCAGAAACGGATATTTTTGCAGAGATACAAAAAACGCCGGTACATTTAACAGTATTGTAGATTTAAAAGACAGCTATACAATAAAAGAAAAATAACATATAGTGCAGATTGAACAAAATGTGTATGATTCTGTTGTCAAATATGTACATTGACATTCGCTTGATTATAATATAAAATGTGATAAGATAGTTATTATTAATTAAGGGAGGTCGCAATTAAGAAATGAAAAAAACGACAGCGTTAATCTTATGTATACTTTTTGTTTTATCCGCATTTGTCGCTGCTGTTTCGGGGTGCTCGCTTATTCCCGGAAATAAAACAGGAAAAGGTGTAACCGAAACTGTTACCGGTACAAATGCAACCTCTTCCGATGAAGAGCCATGGCCTGTACGGGACATGGGTGAATCTGTTTTTCGCATTCTCGGTAGAAGCGGGTTTAAGAATAAGGACTATATCTACAATCCTGAAACCGAAGATGACGTAATAAACGATGCCTTGAATACGAGAAACGAATGGCTAAAGGATCATTATAACTTTACTTTGGAATTTACTGAAGTAGCTGATGCGGAGTATATGGCGACCGCAAAAGCCGAGCTCAGCGGCGGTACAGCCGGATATGATCTTTTTGTAGCTCCCGGAAGGACAATTGCAACCATTTCGCAGGAAGGTTCTCTGATAGACCTTGCTTCGCAAAAAAATATTGATCTGAAAGCCGAATGGTGGGATCAGAGCGCAAACAGAGATCTTTCTATTGCAGGACGCGTTTTTATCACCACCGGCGCAATGTCGACTTCAGATATGAACAGCACATATGTTATATTCTTTAATAAAGATCTTATTGAAGAAAAATCACTTGAAAATCCGTATCAGCTTGTGTATGACAACAAATGGACTATTGATAAAATGCTGGAGCTGTGCAAAGGCGTTAAAGTTGACATCAACGACGACGGAAAATGGACTAATGTCGATATGTACGGTTATGTATGCGAGAACTATGATTCTTACGCAATGTTTTTCTCGAGCGGTGAAAAAGTTATAGGAAAAGATAATGATGATCTTCCCGCATTATGTGTTAATACTTCTCGCGCCAGCGAAGTTATTGATTCACTAAAAACTTTTTACTCTGATGAAAGCACATATGTTAATTTGGCAGCAGATATTATACCTATAATCAAAGCTGGAAGATCAGTTTTTTGCGGAACAATTCTCGGCGCAATAAGTTCTTACAGAGAAATGGAAGCCGATTTTGGCATTATTCCTCTTCCTAAATACGAAGTTGATCAGGATGAATACATAAGCCCTGTGAGTGCTGCGACAACCGGTTCATTGATCGGAGTTCCAGTTTCATCGACAGATATCGATGCTTCGACATTTATGCTTGAAATGCTTTGCAGAAAATCACTCACGACGCTCCGCACCGCATATTATGATGTTGTGGTCACAAAGCAGAGCCTGCGTGATGAAGATTCCAAAAAGATGCTTGAAAAAATTCAAGCTGGTCATATGTTTGATATCGCTTATATGAATGATTGGGGCGGATGGTTCCTATGGCTGTATAGTATAGCGGGAAATCCTTCAGGAGCTAACCTTGCTTCACAGTTTGACGCGCAGCAAGCTAACACGAACAAGCTTATTCAAGACACGATTGACGTTTACATGAAATATATAAACGAATAAAAAGCGATTATAATTCCTTTCTTTTTACAAATGGAAATCGGTCTGTCGGTAAAACGGCAGGCCGGTTTTCATTTGTCAGAATTTTTCGAGTATGTATTTTATTGTAAATTTTCAATTTTAAAATTTATTATACATTATCTGCAAAAAGGTATTGACAAAAATAAAAGCGCATATTATAATGATATAAACTCTTTGCACTGCATTGTGTTTCTCAAATGAAATACGAGATCAACAGTACAACTGAGCAGGCGATGCACCTTTATAAGGTCATGGGGCCGGGCCGTCCAACGAGCGGCAACAGATGATGAATCGAAGCACATCTGTGGGACAGTAGTATGTTCCATAGAGGTGCTATTTTTGTACCCAAATGGAACCGAAGACCTCAGGTGGAGTGCCATAGGAGAAATCAAACGCCGCCAAAAAGCGAAAACGGAGGTTCTTTTATGACAGACAACAAACAGAATATGACGGGGCTCACAACAGCCCAAGCGAAAGGATTACAGGACAAGTACGGCAAAAACGAATTGACACAGCAAAAAAATGAAAGCTTTATAAAAAAAGTGTTTCATATTGTTTGCGAGCCAATGTTTTTGTTGTTAATTATTGCCGCGGTTATTTATTTTTTACTAGGAGAACCGAGAGACGGCGCAATAATGCTTGTTTTTGTAGTCGGTATTATCAGTATTGATGTAATTCAAGAATGGAAAACCGATAAAACACTAAACGCGCTGAAAGATTTATCTGCTCCGCATGTTGAGGTGATTCGCGATGGAAAACAACAGATCATCGCAAGCATTGATCTTGTTCCGGGCGATTTTATGTTTATATGCGAAGGTGTAAAAATTCCTGCGGACGGTTCAATTATTAAATGCAGCGATCTTTGTGTAGATGAGTCTTCTTTGACAGGCGAGGCAGAAGGTGTATGGAAAACTGACACTGAACACACACAGCCAACAAAAGATTATTGGAAAAAGGATTATTGTTATGCCGGTACGCTTGTTACGCAGGGAACGGCAATTGTTTTGGTGGATAAAATCGGTTCACTGACCGAATATGGTAAAATAGGAGCCAATATTTCATCTGCTCCGGATGAAAAAACCCCGCTTCAGAAACAAACGGGCAGCCTTGTCAAGCTGTGCGCAGGGATTGCGGCTGTGCTTTTTGCGCTTGTTGGTTTGATAACATATTTAAATATTCCTGATCATAAAATCAACGATCGTATAATCGAAAGCATTTTATCTGGAATTACTCTTGCAATGGCTATGATTCCGGAAGAATTTCCTGTAATTCTCACTGTGTTTCTATCCATGGGCGCATGGCGTTTGGCTAAAAAGAAATCACTTGTCCGCAAACTGCCATCTGTCGAGACACTCGGGGCGGTTTCCGTGCTTTGTGTCGATAAAACCGGAACAATAACCATGAATCAGATGAAGGTTCAAAAAACCTGGGCTTTGAACGGCGATGATCACACACTGCTTGAGACTATGGCATTGGGATGTGAGGTTGACGCTTATGACCCGATGGAAAAAGCAATGCTTTCTTATTGCTCTGAGAAAGGTATTATTGAAGAAAAGCTTTTTTCAGGTGATCTCATTACGGAATATGCATTTACAAACGAGCTGAAGATGATGGGGCACGTCTGGCGCCGAAACGATGAAATTATTATCGCTGCAAAAGGATCTCCGGAACATATATTGACTCTATGTAATAATGCTGACATAGACTTAAATATTATACAAGAAAGAATCACGCAGATGTCTGCCGAGGGATTGCGCGTAATTGCGGTTGCTGAAGCAAATCCGGAATCGGAAGCTGAAATACCCGAAAATATCACGAAATGCCATCTCACACTGCTCGGTTTAATCGGACTCGCAGATCCGCCAAGAGAAGGTGTAAAGAATGACATAGAAACCTGCAACAAAGCCGGGATACGCGTGGTAATGATCACCGGAGATAATGGTATTACAGCGTCTGCAATCGCCAGGAAAGTCGGTATGAAAAATTGTGAAAGCATTATAACCGGAGATATGCTTGACAATATGAGCGATGAAGAGCTGCGTGAGAAAGTCAAATCTGTCAGCATTTTTTCTCGGGTTATACCGGAACACAAAATGCGTATTGTGAAAGCTTTCAAAGGAAACGGTGAAATTGTCGCCATGACCGGTGACGGTGTCAACGATGCGCCGGCTTTAAAATATGCAGATATAGGCATTGCCATGGGTAAACGCGGCAGCGAGGTATCACGAGAAGCAGCTGATCTTATCCTGATGGATGATAATTTCAACACTATTGTTGAAACGGTGAAAGACGGAAGAAGAATTTATGATAATATTCGAAAAGCAGTAGGATATGTATTTTCAATTCACATTCCAATTGCGTTGGCTTCGCTGCTTGCTCCGTTTTTGGGAATAACTCCTTCTGCGCTGCTTTTGCTTCCGCTTCATGTTGTTTTACTTGAGTTGATCATTGACCCTACATGCTCCGTCGTTTTAGAACGTCAGCCGGCGGAAACCGACATTATGGAAAGATCTCCTCGTAATCCAAAGCAAAAGCTTATAAACACAGCCATATTGATGAAGAGCCTTCTACAGGGAATTATTATGTTTACCGCGTCTTTTTGTACGTATTATTATATGCTCAACCAGGATTCCAATGCGATAGTTGCCCGTTCTATGGGATTGACAATAATTATTATGTCTAACCTGTTTCTTGTGCTGGTCAACAGCTCCGACCGCGATTTTATATTTCATTCTGTCTCACGTTTGGTTAAAGACAAAGTTATGTGGCTTGCTTTTTCAGGAACAATTATAATACTGACAGTGATTTTATATTCGCCGCTGAATATATTCCTGAAGCTTGCGCCGCTAAGTGCCGGGCAGCTTCTTATTTCCATAGGTATTGCGGCGGCAGCGGTTTTATGGTATGAACTTGTTAAGCTTGCGAAAAAAATTGCAAAACATATAAGCGCATAATTGGTGATTTGGTAAAATATTTACAACTCAACGTTTAATTAAGGCATTGAATGTTAAAAATCAGTATACTGAGTTATTACTCGGCATACTGATTTTTGGTTCTTGGCATACTTATTTATATCAGGAAGGAGGATACTCTTTTTGTGTCAAAATTTTTGTATTTTCTTATAGCTCCGAAAAAATGAATTGAGTATTATGATCTTCTGTTCATGATCATGCTCAGAAAAGCGGCTAAACCAAAGCTTCTTGTATTTCTAATAATTTGCTCAGCAGAATTATAATTGTAATATTTATTCAGGAGGATAAAAATATAATGTTATTCGGCAAGAAAAAAATAAAGACAAAATGTTGCTGTGAGGGCTCCTGCGGAGCGGAGGAAAGTAAAACAGAGGGAAAAAGTAAAGCGGTGGTTGGTGAAAAAATTATAATACTTGGATCAGTGTGCGCAAAATGCAATCAACTTGAAGCAAATACCAAGGAAGCGCTTACGCTTCTCGGTATTTCAGATGAAATTGAACATGTAACCGATTTTGCGCAGATAGCTTCATGCGGAGTCATGTTTACCCCGGCTTTAATGATGGGAGAAAAGGTGATCTCATCCGGCAGAGTATTGAAAGCAGAGGAAATAATCGAGTTATTAAAAAAGCAATAATAAGATAATTAACAATATTGCATATATAAAAATGGCTTCCCGCAATCATTTAACTAGGCAATTAATTATAGCTAAACAGGAAAAAGGCTTTAGTAAATGAACTTTATTCTCTTATAAAACAAGGTTTATATAATGTCTGCTGAACAATCATGAAACACATACGACAGTAAGGAAAAGATGAAAACAATGATTGTTCAGGTGCAAGGTTTTTAAGCTTTACAGCTCAAAAGCCTTGCACCTTTAAATTGGTCGACTCCCGACCAATTTAGAAAACAGGCGGCAATCAATGAATGCTGAACTCCAAAATCAATGATTTTGGAGAGTTTTGGCTGGTTTTTCAACTGCCAAAACCTATGCCGTTCGAAAACGGTATTATTCAGTAGACATTATTTAAATACCGTTTTAATAAAAGATGGGAAGTCGTTTTTATATAATGCTTGCCGATAATTATATATCGTAAAGGTAAAAAATTAATTGTCAGTTTTTGTTCTCGTCATTTTGACAGCTGATCAAGAGTGCTGTTTATTTTATCCATCAAAGTCTTTAAGTACTTTATTTCTGACAGCTTTTTTTCTTCGGCAAGCGAATAATCGGCTTTTATCTTGGCAATTTCAATTTTCCTGGAGTGTTCGGATTCGCTGAGCTTTTGCTGAAGAGTATAAACAGAGCGTTCAAGCTCGCTCGTTTTTGCTTCAATTGCGAATTTCATTTCATTGTATTCATCGGCTGCAGTTTTCAGTTGATCGTTCTGAGCAATTAACTTGGCGTTTTCAGCTTCAAGCGTTTCATATTCGTCAATGCGTTCCGTTAGCCGCTTGTTTTCGCTTTTTATTCCGGAAATATTTTCTTTTTCATTGTTTAGAGATTTGAAATCATTTGACAATTTGTCAAATGATTCTTTTTGTGCAGCTAGTTCTTTCTTCAGAGATTCCACTTCATGAGAACTCATGATACTGCTGACCCTCATCTGTTCTATTTTATCTTCGTAAGAAGATACGGAGGCTTCGAATTTACGTTCGCTGTCAGTGACGTAATCGTCGACCTCCTTTTTACTGTATCCATTTATTACCGTCCTGAATTTTTTAGGTTCAGATTTTATTATAGACGAAGATGATTTGTTGTCGATATTATCTACATCGGTATTTGACAAGAAAAGAGCCATTGTGATCCTCCTGAAATTTAATGTTTTGTACCAATTTTTACTGCAGGTATAGTAAGATAGTCTCCCTTTTTAAGTCCCCGGCTTGCAGCGGCTCCTGGTGAAAGCTCCAGCACATGATCCGCTCCTTTTATCATGGGCGATACCTTGCCGGCCTGCATAGAAGAAATGATATCGATGATTTCGCCATCGGATGACAAGAACAAGACATCAATAGGATATTGCATACCGAGCGTATGAATTTTATTGCATGGTGATATCAGCATACCTCCGTGCGATGCAAGACTTTCTGTTTTTAAAAGTCCGACAAGCCTTTTTATAAACGTATTTGCTATTTTTACGTTTTTAAAAAGTATGACCGGTCCAACATATACTTCGCATTCGGAATATTTCAAAATCAAAGCCTCCTATTGCTTCACCTTGTTTTTTTAGAATGTAAAATCATATATAATGTTATAACTTCAAGTGAATTCTTCCATCAGCTGTATTGCGACCGGAGCTAAAAGAATGATAAAAAGAACTGGCAATATAAACATAACCATCGGTATAATCATTTTAACAGGTGCCTTCATGCCTTTTTCCTGAGCACGCTGCTTTCTGGCGGTGCGCATTGATAAAGATTGTGTTTTTAATACATTCTTTATCGGTATTCCAAGCTGTTCGGCCTGTATTATTGCCGAAGCAAATGTCTTTAACTCTTGAACATCCGCGCATTCTCCAAAATCCTGATATGCTTTTTTTCTCTGTTTTCCCATCTGTATTTCTCTGCAAAGAAGTAAAAATTCGTCTATCAGAGGTCCGCTCATTTTTTCGGATATTCTCATTATCGATTCGTCCAGGCCTAGACCGGCTTCAACGCTTACCATCAGAATATCCATGACTTCAGGGAGTTGTTTTTGAATGGAGTTTTTTCGCGCGGTCGTTCGCTGACGTACATACAATGTCGGAGCCATAACTGCAATGAGAAGTCCGACAAGAATAGCAAGCAACCTGAAATTAGGCTCTTGGAAGAATATTAAAGAAAATAACATAGTCAATATAAATACAATACCGATAAAAAACAGTTTTATAGTATTGAATTCTGTAATCTCGGCGCGTATTCCCGCCTGCCGCAGCATTTTTATGAACTTTTCTGTTTCGGCAGTATTGTCTTTTTTCTGCTTTTTTGAAGCAGTTGACAGAATTGACAGCTTTTTTTCAATTCCGTCAATGAAGGGTTTTATAAATCGTTGATAAAAGGTTTTTTCAAATATCTCATACATTTCGACATGCTCGGAGGCATTTGTTTGTGCTTTCAATCTGCGCTCTTTGATATCGGCTTCTTTTCCTCCGTTATAAAAAAGAGTGATGATTATAAAAAACATAAACAATCCGAAGCTGACGCACATCCAGACCATGGATATTTCCTCCTTTGATGCTTAATGGGTCTATATACAAACTTTAATAAATCGTTGGGAGCTATGCGTTTCGGCATTAGTTCGGTAAGGTTTTCAATATTCGATATTCGATATCTTCGATATGAAAAGGAATCCGATTATTTCCAAAAAAACGCTGAGCGATAAAAGGCTGATGCCAAGTGTGGTGTTAAACAAAACTGACATATAATCCGGATTTGTAATCATCAGAATAAGCGATATTCCTATTGGCAGCAATCCGACTATCAAACCGGAAATACGTCCGGTTGCGGTAAGGGTCTTTATTTCGCTTTTAATTTTAATGCGATCGATGATTGTTGAAGAAATATTATCCAGTATTACAGAAAGGTTGCCTCCGACCTGGCGTTGAATCAAGATGGCAGATACCATAAGGTCGAGGTCCTGATTTCCGATTCTTTCCGCGAGAGCGCTTAATGAATGCTCAAGATTGCTTCCGAATTTTATTTCACGGAGTACACGTGAAAATTCAAGAGCTATGGGATCAGGCATTTCATTGGATATACTTTCAAGAGACTGCTGGAAAGTAAGACCTGATCGCAGGCAATTGCTGATTATTATAAGGCTGTCTCCGAGCTGTGTGTTGAAAAGCGCGAGACGTTTGTTTGTTTTGTATTTAACATATAAAATCGGAGCACAGAAAGCAATAATTGCGACAGCTGCTGTTACAATAATATTGCGTGATATCATATATCCCAAAAGTGTTGGAATTATAAATATAAAAACCCATATTGTTAAAAACTCGTCTGCTTTCAGCATTAATCCCGCCAAAGCAAGCCTGGAAGTGATAGCATCAAGAAGCTTCGTATCCCCCATTTTAGAAAATAATATAGAATTATTATTTTTTTTACGCTTTGAAAGCTCGAGCTTTTTCTCCTGTTTTACAAAAATTTTTCCGAGTCTTTTTTGCAGAGTCAAATTTTTTTTATTCAGTTGGTAAAAAAACATGACAGTAATTAAATATAAGAAAAGAGAAACAAAAACCGACATAAAGAGCGCCGGAAGTGAAAAATTACTGAAACCATTCATCGTTCACAGCCACCCCGTTTTCTCTGATTTTATCAAGACACAATGGTTTTATACCTGTGCTTTGAAACATACCCTTGAATTTACCGTTACTGTCAAGCTGACCGAGAGTTTTATAATTGAATATTTCCTGCATTAATATAGTGTCGCCTTCCATTCCGCATACCTCTGAAACGCTTACTATTTTTCTTGTTCCATCGCGCATACGGCTTTGTTGAACTATAATATCGATGGCGGCGGCTATCTGCTCGCGTATTGCCCGCAGTGGTAAATCCATACCGCTCATTAAAACCATTGTTTCGATACGGGCGATCGTATCACGCGGGGAATTGGCATGAGTCGTTGTAAGGGATCCGTCATGGCCTGTATTCATTGCCTGAAGCATATCAAGCGCTTCACCGGAACGAACTTCGCCGACAATTATGCGGTCGGGACGCATACGCAATGCGTTTTTAACAAGATCTCTTATAGAAATGCTGCCATGTCCTTCAAGATTAGCCGGACGCGCTTCAAGAGTTACGACATGCTGCTGAACAAGCTGAAGCTCTGCTGCGTCTTCGATAGTCACTATGCGTTCATTCTCGGGAATAAATGAGCTGAGTACATTTAAAAGGGTAGTTTTTCCGCTTCCGGTGCCGCCTGAAACGATTATATTCATTCTGCCTTTGACGGCAGCTTCTAGAAATGACATTATTGTACGGGTAACAGATCCGAATTCTATGAGTTTTTCAGCGGTGAAGGGCTTTTTTGAGAATTTACGTATGGTTATAACAGGTCCGACAAGAGAAATCGGAGGGATGACAGCGTTCACGCGGCTTCCGTCGGCAAGACGTGCGTCAACCATAGGGCTTGCTTCATCGATGTGGCGCCCTATAGAGGATACTATTCTGTCGATGATGTTCATCACATGCTCGTCGTCGCGAAAGGTCAGCTCGGAAAGCTTTATTTTGCCGCTCTGCTCGTAAAAAACGTGATGAGGGCCGTTTACCATTATTTCGGTAACGTTCGGATCTGATAGAAGCTCCTCGATCGGTCCATAACCCATTGTGTCGTTATAAAGCTCGGTTGCAATTTTATTCCGCTCTATACGTGTCAACGAGCTTGCTTCGCGCTCAAGTATATCGGAGATTACCTTTTTTACATATTCCTCCGTTAGGTTAAGATTTCCCTGACGGTTGAGCTCGTAAATGACATGTGTATGAGCATTCTTTTTAATAGCCAGAAATTCGTCGTCGCGTTTTTTGTTATTTTCGTTATCCGCCTGCTTTTGAACGGAAATACTATGCTCACCGGAAGATACGGACGAAGAAGAATTCATCCTGTCCAATAAACCCATAATTGTTTACTTGCCTTTCAAAGCTTCTGTTTGTTTGCGTTTATATAACTCGGCATTTTAATAATGATTAAACGGACTTGATAATTTTATCATATACAGCCGCTATATCCAAAGCAATTTTTGATCTCGGTGCGTCTAGCACTATTGGGACGCCTTTTGCTATGCTTAAAGCGAGGCGGTGCTCGTCTTCGCGTATAGTTCCGAGAATCGGCATTGAAATGTTAGTTTCAAAATCCTTTTTCTTTAATGTTCCCGTGCCGAATCTATTGATAATCATTTTGAATTTATCTGCCTGCTGCAAACTTGACATAATTTTATAAGTTTGGTGAAGATCCTTTATACTTGTTATATCCGGCGTCGTCACATATATGACCATATCAGAATTTTCAATAATGTTTAACGCCACATTTCCTATAGAAGAGCCGAGATCGATAATTATATAATCATAATAAGGTCTCAATATACTGATCAGCTTTTCCATATGTACATCCGTAATATACTCCGCCATTTCAGGACTTTTCGGAGCAGGGAGAATATTAAGTCCGCAACTGTGAAGCACAGTGAAGCTGTTTATCGTGTCTATGGTAAAATTCGAAGCTTCCTGAACAAGCTCGCTTATCGTATCCTTTACCGATAGATCAAGAAACAATGAAATATCGCCGAATTGAAAGTCTGCGTCAATTATAAGAGTTTTTTTCTTTTTTTGGACGAAGCATACGCTGAGATTCACAGCAGTTGTGGTTTTGCCGCATCCGCCTTTTGCTGAAAAAATTGATATTATTTTAGCGTTTGTTACACGCCGCTGTTCTTCAGTAAGCCTTTTCTTTTCAACAGCTGAAAGATTTATTACACTGTCGAGAGTTTCTTCTTTTTTTACACAGGGAGGAAGAATCATATGAAATCCGCTTTGCATATTTGTTTTCAAATATTCGGTATCGCTTTTTTTACTGATGAGGATCAAAAGTGTCCCGGGCATTGACACATATATGCGTTTTGCAAGCTCTCGTGTCAGAATATTATTTGGAGCTGTTTCATCAGACTCAGGGTTTTCATCAAAAAATACTACAATATCCGGGTATATCCCTACAATCTTTATAAATGAGTCTTGTTTTGCTTCAACATATGCGGATATGGCAAGACGTTCGTCATCAAAAAGTCTTTTTGCGATTATTCTGTTGTCTGTATCGTTTGCGATTACAATTATTTTTAATCTGTCCATTATTAACCATGCCTGTCATCCGTATATATTGTCTGTTTGTGGTTTTATGATGCCTTTTCCGTATTCTTATCAAAAGATGGCTCAAGGATTGCCCGCAGGGAACCGATAGAGGAATTATATATAATATCAATAGCCTGCTTTTCCGAAACCGACATCGTTATACATTGATATGTGTCTTGTCCTGATGAACTGCTTAACCCGAGCCTGATTACTTCTATATCACGGGCTATTATAACTGCTTCGTTTTTGTCCGGTTGATCTTCAATAGGTTTTAATACTACGAGATTTATTCTATCGCCTACTCTGATATAGCCCGCAATGCCGGATGTAGTGCCGACTTCAAGCGTCATTGCATATTTGTCCGCGTCAAGCTCTATGGAAAGACGACCTACGTTTTTATCACCCTGTGCTGCGGTTTGGGAAAGAATGAGCTGTTCTCCCGGTACAAACGGAGCGAGGGTAAGCCTGCCGATGAGTTCTGCCGTGGTTGAGCAGGAGCCTGTAACGACCGCTTCTTTTGGTATGCTGATAACCTTGATCATTTCGTCGGTTATTATAGTATTGAATGGTATTTTTTTTGCCGCGACGACCGTGCTTATACGCTGTATATCTTCCGGCTTGCTCAATTCTTCCAGATTAATGGAAAATTTGTATATCAATACAGATGTTAGAATAGCTAAAAACGCAGCGATTATATATACTTTCTTCATTTTAAAATCATCCTTAATCAATCAGGCAAATACTGTAACATCCAAAATCAATTCCGCCGGCTTCGCCTCCGATAGACGGTATGTTTGCTCTGACATAAGTGCCGTATACCTCGGCTTGATTTGTACATCCTTCCAGAATAAATGCGGTGAATCCTATGATCCTGATTGTTCGTGTGTCTATAGTTTCATATACCGGGACGATGACGACTCTCGGGCATCCGAATACAAAATGAGAAGCGTTGCATCCTCCGTCGCCTTCAAAATGTGTGCATGAGTTTATTCTTTCAGGTATTGCGCTTTTAACGGCGGACGCCATGTTACCTGTAGCCAGAGGTAAAATCTGACCGACATAGTTTTCTCCGTCAAAACCGTTTGCGATCCATCCCTTTACGGCATTCGCGTTTGTGCTTGTTCCGTCAAGGGCAATATAACCAAAAACACCGTTTTCTCCGCCGCCTCCGCCTGCTTTAGGAACGGCATATCCTTGTTCGAACGTAAACGCGTTCGCATCAATACCGAATGGCACCGCGCCCGAGACGCGCCCGGTTGCATATGTTCCGACCGAGGCGGATTTTTCTGAAGAAATCTGCGATATGCCTATTATTGTCGAGAAATATGTTTTCGCCGTTGCGGCTGTTGAAATGGTTAAGGACGTATAATATCCGCCTGAGCCGGAAAAGCAAACATCATCTTCTGAAAAATCGTTAAAGCCGTTTTTTTGCAAATACGAATTGGCTGTATTATATACTTCCTCGATTGCCGATGAGTCGCTTTCTGAAACAGGAAGAAGCTGACCGGCTGCGAGAGCGGCGGCATCCAGCGCGTTTTGCGCTTCAGCTATTTTAACATATGCTGCTCCGATATCAACGGTAAAGGCGGAGACAATTAAAAGTGAAGTCACTAAGAACGCCATCATTATCGTCATGTCGCCTTTTTCAGAGGACATGAATCCATTTCTTATTTTATTAAATATCATATGTTTCATGCGGTCTCACCTCATTCAACTTTCATTATCACTGTTCCGGTTAATATCAGCCTGCCGTTTGAAAAGAGTAAATCACCTACCGGTGTCAAAGCGTTTGCTTGTGCCGTAACCGTCACCGTTACGTCTCCGCTTTTGTGATTTGACGGATTTGAAAATGAAACCGCTACATCAATATCACCGAAAACGGCCAATCTCCGGACTCTTGATTCTATGGTACTTTCAAGGCTGCTTTCTTCGCTGTGCAAAGCGGCATATCTCGCGCCTTCCCGGGCGCAATTCGTAACAGAAAGCTTCATATTAAATAATATACCGAATTCTATGATGCCGAAAACCAGCAGAAGAAAAATGGGCAGCATTAATGCAAATTCCACTACGCTTTGCCCGCTTTCAGTTTTAAGCGGGTTTGATGAACATATTGAAAGCGTTGATCGAAAATCGCGCATAAGCTTTTTCAATACAACTTCCCCCTTAAAACAAAAATCCGCTTCATAAAAAAGCGGGTTCGGCAGCAATGCAATCAAATGCAAAAAATTTCATTGCATTATAATTACATAACATTAATTTTATATGTCGGATAAATACAGATCAGGAACTTATTATTAACTCGTCATTAGATAATTACCGCTTAAAGATAGAAAAGACTTTGGTATATGGGCTTTTCTATTTTATAAAACACAACTTATTTAATTGCCGTTTTAATAATGATCTGATAGTCCCAAATCATAACGAAAATTCCCGATACTGAATTATCGAACACGTTTTTGCCGCCCCTTGCAAAAAACGTTCGATTATCTATAATGAGATAAACAAAAGCGGGATATAACGGAAAAGGGAAGGAAACCGCCCGCCCTTTTCCGTTAAGCTGAGTTTTAAGACTATTATACTGCTGTAGGATCAGTCAGAGCTTGTTGAGCCTCACCAAATTTTTTCGCGATTTCCGGCCCAAGCGTGAGAAGAGCGACGACAACGACAATTGCGATGAGACCGATGATCAGTCCGTATTCGACCATTCCCTGGCCGTTTTCATCCTTGAGAATTGACATGAACTTTTTCATTTTAATATACCCCCAAAAATTTTTATATATTATAAAACAGCGGGACTATCGCTGTTATAATTACGCCAAATGAAATGAAAGGTCCCATCGGAACCGATGTTTTAAGCGTTTCTTTAAAATTGTTCTTGCTTTTCGCTTTTAATAATAAAGCGTAAACCGCCGTTGACGCTCCCATTATTATTATTGAAACGCAAAAACCGAGCAAGGAAAGATAAAGCGCGAGGACAGCGGCATATTTTACATCTCCCCAGCCGATATATTTACCAAAGTACGAGGGAATTGAAAAAACCAAAACGCCGATCAGCATGGAAAGAAACATGTTCCATATATCCTCCGTGGCATAATTCAATATGACATACAAAACCGTATTCGCCAGGATGATTAGAAGCATGGAGTTCGGTATCTTACGTATCAGCGCATCAACCGCGCTGATGCATGAGCAAGCGAAGAAGAGAATCGCGACCGGAATTAATTGGTTTATGTTTTCAAGAAGCAAAGCCGCCAGCGCGTAATAAGCGGAAAAACAAAGCGCCCAAAGCACGGTGGAACAGCTTTTATTTATATACCACACGGAATAGCTATCGCAGCTTCTTTTCTTAACAAGAATCCGTGTGAGGTAATTGGCGGAGATCCCGAGTGGAATTCCTGCTGTGGCGGAAATTATTAAAGTTGCCTGATTCATTAATAAAGTTTTCCTTATGTGGATTAACAGTGATTATATAGTAGCTTTAAAAAAATATGGGTTGTGACCGTTTCCGGCACAACCCATTAAACATCAAAACATCATTATGTATATGATGAATTAGTATGGTTATATTCGGAAACTGGCTGTCATGAACCTTCCGGCTTTTAGACCCTTTAGCTTTGTGTCATTTCCTTTCGGAAATTTTACTATTGTCGTATAACGACTATTCTATTATGATATATGAGGTGAGCCAAACGACTTATCTCTTAATTACACTATTACTATACACCGAAGGATATATATTTGTCAATAGATTAAATGAAAAAAATTGAAAATTATGAAAATTTTATAAAAATATTGCATTATATTTGTTAAATATGCTGGTTATCGTATTTTTTTAATCCATTTGTATCTGTTTACTTTTATTGCCGCGACCGAGCATTTTAAAATCTGATCGCATTTAAGGCAAGCATAGACCGCAAGAGGAGGGAATTTAAATATAAACGCACATAAAACCGAAGCAGGAAGAATTATGAGCCACATGAAAATTAGGTCGTTTTTTAAAACAAAATCCGTTTCTCCGCCGCTCCTTACAATACCAGTCAAAACCGGCATCTGATATGCCGTTCCGATTGAAGTAAAAGACAAAACCGTCATAAAATTAAGGGCTAAATTGGCTGAAGCAGGAGACAGCTTTGTGTAAAGCGTTAAAATCGGTATTCTTAGAATAAAAAGTGTCACTCCGGTAGCTAAGCCGAAGCCAAGAAAAAGAAGCTGTAAAGCGCGGGTACACGGCTTAATCATATCCGTTTTCCCTTCGCCAATCATTTTGCTGATAATAACGGAGCTTGCGCTGGCGGAGCCATACAGAAATACCGATACAATCTGGAAAACCGTAGATGACACAGCATTGGCTGATATTGCGTTTTCTCCCATATGACCCAGTATTGCTGTTTGAAACGCCATTGCTATACCCCAGGTAAGACTGGATAAGAAAACAGGTGAGCCATGCTTTATATAGCCTTTTAATTGTTCTCTGTCGCTCGGTTTAATAAGATCGCTTAATTTAAGCCTGACTTTTTTGTCTGTTTTAAATACAAAGAAAGCAATTACAATCATTTCTATGATACGCGAAATTAATGTGGCGAAAGCGGCGCCCCTGACACCCATTTCAGGGAATCCGAGGTTTCCGTATATAAGGAGATAATTCAAGCAGATATTAATTATTAATGTAGAAAGTGATACATAAAATCCGATCTTAACTGTTTCCACACTTCTGAGCATCATTAAAAGAGAACGTGATATGGCAAATATCGGATATGAAAATGCGATTATAACGGCATATTTTGTTCCTTCGGAGACAAATTTCGTGCTGTCTGAAAGAAGTCCGAGAATGCCTGAAGGGAAAAATAGCATGATTAATCCGAGAATCATTGAAACGCTTATGGAGAATTTAAGTGCGATGTTTGATATGGATTTAATGGAAGCCGTGTCCTTCTCACCCCAGCTTCGCGAAGCGAATATCAATGCTCCTTCTGAAATACCCATTACAAGCATTTGAAGGAGATATTGAATTTGATTTACAAGGCTTACACCGGACAAAGCGGCTTCAGAATATTGCGACAGCATAATATTGTCGGCAAGGTTTACGGCAAAAACGATCGCGTTTTGAAAAGCGATGACAGTGGTCATTGAAAGAAAAGTTCGGTAAAAGGCTTTGCTTTTGATTATGCAGCAGTTATTCATAAATAATACGACAAGCAAGTATAGCCTGGCTTGTGTTTAACTTTCATAAATATCAATTTTCTGTTTTTTACGAGGTAATCAAATTATTAATGTTGAAAAATAAAAAATCATTGGTATATAGGCTTTATATTATACTATTATCTGTTCTAAGTCAAGAATATAACTTCATTTTTACTTAAATTTGAATTTGAAGTATTGCATAAATATAAAGCTTACTAATAGTTATGACAGACAAAACCAGTAAATTTGAAAATAAGTGAAAATTTACGCTGATTTAATGTTATGCAATGTGTACAATAAACTGCATTAAAAGTAACATATAACGCAGAATGTTTGGAAATGTTGTTAAAATCATTGACTTTATAAAAAAACAAATATATACTTAAAGAGAACGAGCGGAGTAAAAAATGAGAAAAAATACCGATTGCGAATATGTAAAAAGACAAATTGTCGACATAATAAAAAGCGGCGAGTTAAAACCGGGTGATAAAATGTATTCCGGACGTGCTGTCGCTTCGATGCTCGGATGCAGCCCGAATACTGCTGAAAAAGCTTTGTCTCAGCTTGAACAAAGCGGATATATAATAAGAACCGAACGAAAAAGCAGCTATGTAAGCGGAAACATAAGTATCTATCCGAAAAACAACTGTATTGTCGCCGTATTTATTGTTTATATTGATATTCCGTTATGGTCATCTGTTTTGCAGGTTCTTGAAAGCTGTTTCGCCGAATACGGATTTTATATGCTGGCTGTAGGACACGACAATACCGTTGAAAAGCTTATAGAACGGCTTAACAATATAAATAAAAGCAAGGTTGACGGAGTAATCATCACGCCTTTTTTCTGTGAATCAAGGCTTGAAAAAGAATTTTCCAAAGCGATTAATCGTTTGCTATCAGAAAATATCCCTGTGGTTTTTATGGACAGAACTGTAGATGGGCTTGATGTTCCATGTGTATCAAGCAACAACATAATGGCGTCCATGAAGCTGTGTGATTATCTGATAAAAAACGGGCATAAAAAAATTGCGGTATTAAGAAACAGCTCGGTTTCCGCTGTCATTGACCGCAGAGACGGCTTTTATATGGCGGCGGCACAAAACAGAGTAAAATCTGATGTTGAAATATATGATTTATACATAAATTCTATAGATGAGCATATAAAGAATGAGCATCAAAAATTATTTTCTGAAAAGCTGATGGAAAGGTTTGAGGAAATAAAACCTACCGCTCTTTTTACCATTAATGCGCAGCTTGCTTCGCTTGCTGTGTCATCGCTGGAAAATGCCGGCTACAGGATTCCTGATGATGTTTCTCTTGTAACCTTTGACGCCGAATGCGCAAAAATAAAAGGTAGATTAAAAATAACAGGCATAAATCAGGATTTTTGTAAAATGAGTGTTTTGGCAGCTGCGATGATAGCAGATCGTATTTTTACGGGCATATCCGGATGTACTGAAGAATTATCTCGTCAGACGGTTGAAGCGTCGTTTTATGAGGGTAATTCAGTGGCACCGTTAAAAAATTTTTAAAGAGGAGAACACTATGAAGAAATTATCCGTTGTAACCTTGATATTGGCGATTGTAATGATGCTGTGTACCGCATTCCCCGTATCAGCTTATCCAGAAGGATCAAAAGCGGCAACTGCTTACACAGGCACACCGCATATTGACGGCAAGATTGATGAGGTTTGGGCTCAGGCCGAAATGTTCGAGGCAAATGATTTCAATCTATATAGTTGGGCTTCAAATCCAAAAACTGCGACCGGTAAATTAAGAACTCTTTGGGACAGTAAGTATTTTTATATTCTTGCTGAAATAACCACTGATCCTAATTTTGATTTTACTGCTTCACAGAGCACAGTGTGGGAAAGAGATTCCCTCGGCGTATTTGTTGATTACAGCTATAAACGCGACGAAAATTATAAATATTCATTAGCGAACGGCGACATTTATGAGTATTTAAACATACAAGCTGATGGAAAATACTATGGAACATACGGAACCTCCAGTGTCAAACCGGAAGATTATCCCGAGATTTTAATCTCTAGTGAAAAAAATGCGACAGGTTATGTAATGGAGATCGCAATTCCGCTTTCAAAACCGGGATTGAAAATCGGCGAAAAGGTCGGTTTTGATGTCAACATATGTGAAGCCGACTCAGGCAAACGTGTCGGAGTGACGGCATGGAATGCCAACGCAACCGATATGTGGCAATACAGCAATGTTCTCGGTACAATTACCCTTGGCGGTTCAAACGCTCCAAAAGAAGAGCCAAAGGAAGAACCGGAAACTGATGATAATACGACCTCTCCGACAACAGGAGATTTCACAGCATTAATGGTCGCAGCCGTGCTTGCTTCAGCCGGCTCTGCGCTAATCATTTCCAAAAAGAAAGTAAAATAAATATCGCCTAGAAGAACAATAGTTTTAGATAAAGTATGCCCTGACAAGCGGAAATCAATTGCTTGTCAGGGCATTAAATTGCTATTATTGAATTTGCGCAGTTATTTCATTCCGGCCGGCGCAGAGAGGATATTCAGTTCCGTATAAAACTAACTTAGCGTTAGCTTTTTCAGGAACGTCAGTGCGCACCGTAACTTCGCTGCTGTCTTGTGTAATTGAGACCGTTACCTGTCCTTTGGGAGTCATGATGCTTCCGGATATGCTTGTAAGCTCATTTATTATAATCGGAGATATTATAATTGACGAAAAACCGTTTGACTCAACCGGTTGATTTATACCAAGCAGGTATTTAAAGAGATATTTAACGACAGCTCCGAACATAGGGTGACTGTAAGAGCGTTTCCCTGTCCAGTATTCCCACAATGTCGTGCCTCCTCGTTCGATTATAGTGTTAAATGATATCTCTTTCTTTGAGGTGAGAAGTGAATAAGCAAGCTCGCCGTATCCGTGTTCAAATAAAATTCTTGTTACGATGTCCGTGCCGAATATGCCTGTGTCGTACATACCGGCTTTAGTATAATTTTCGACGAGGTGTGATAATGTTCTATCGTCACCAAGCGAAAGATCAACCGCAAACGCGTTGGCGCCTTGAATGTTTCCGGCAAAGTCTCCGGTAGCTGCGTTAAAATATTCGCGCATAATCGCGATTTCCTTGCGCCGCTTCGTCTCGATAAGCTGTACTTTATATTCGCTGATACCGAATATATCGCAAAGATAAATTATTCTGTTTATTGTCTTAATATAGAAATAATTGTTGACAAAAGGCTCTGGAATCTTGATTTCGTCGGGCGTACACCAATCTCCCAGGCACCATAGCCCCGGTTCATCGCTTAAAATAAGATCGTTTTCGCTGTGAAGCTCTAGATAATCAAGATAAGAAAGCATCTGCGGAAGCATTTTACGCGTGGGCTCGGGATCTCCGAAAACGCGGAAATACATGTAAGGAACCTCCGCTATGGCGCATCCCCATCCGCCCGGGCCTCCGCCGGAATGAACATATGGCGCGGTATATTGAACATGACCGTTTATACGGTTCTGACAGTCGGAAATATCGTCGATCCATTTTCGATAGAAGCTTTTTGAATCTAAAAGCAGCATCCCGCATTCGCATACGAGCTGGCCATCTCCGGTATAACCCCTGCGTTCGAGATGTGGGCAGTCGGATGGAATACCTCCGTGCATATTAGACAACTGAGTACGTATATACGCTTCATACAACCAATTCAAAATTTTATTTGAAGATTTAAAATTGCTTGAAACTTTTACATCGGAATGGATCACGATACTTTCAATTGCATATGCGGGCTTTGATATTGAAAAATATCTGTAGGCATGCCAGGTGAAGCGCGTATGAAATTCTTCGCTTATACCGCGGGTGTAATAAATGCTTTTTCCATGTGCCGCTATCGGTAAAAGCGTATTGTCAGATCCGATAAGCTCTCCGCAGATAAGTTCGATTTTCTGCGGTACATCCGAATCGCATTTAAGCACAGGATATCCGGATACATTTATTCCGATATCGTAAATCGTTTCGGTTTCGGTTTCTTTTATAACCTTTGGCTTTATCCGATTTATGATCCTGTCGGCAGGTGAGGACTGTATATAATAATCAGTTTCAGGAATGTCGGTGAATACGGTATTTGCCCATGCGGAGTCGTCATATCCTGGTTCTGTCCATCCGTCCTTTTCAAGTGAAAGATCCTGAATCTCACCTGTGATAAATTCATATTTTGTAATAGGACTTGTGGCCCATTTCATGATTTTGTCAGAAACAATTGAGAATTCTGAACCGTCAGATGATATGACATCAATTTTATAACATACCTTTACACAGCCGTATTCCGGTTTTGAAGCATACCAGCCGGGAGCGAGGGCGATCGCTATTATGTTATCTCCGGGTACGATAAGCTTTGTAATATCATATTTTGGTACGATTATCCTGTGTGTGAGCTTTTCGGCAAAGGGCTTACCCATGACCTCAAATTCACGTTCATGATAATCCGTATAAAGAGGCACAAACAAATCGTCGCTTGCTCTTTTACCGTTGATATATAGCTCGAAATAACCGAGACCGCAAATTGTTATACTGATCTTTTCAAAATCCGGTATAAAAAAACCGGTGCGCAGATACGGAGCGGCGCAGCTTTCGGATGGAGTTATCCATTTCGCGTCAGCAAACATTTCGGAAAATTTCATTTTCTCAAATTCCTTTCGACATACATATTTATAATTATTTTCAGACAAACAAAACTATGATGTATGCCAGATAACAGCTGAGAAGACCGACACCTTGCCAGCGCATTAACTTTCCCCATAAAAGCATAGGAAGAATAGCGATTGCTGAAACAAAAAGGCATACGGGCAGATCAAGCGCCAATCCCTGAGAGGATATCGTGAGTGGTTTGCCGGAAACAAGACCGCACAGAGGAACAATTATCGCAGTGTCAATTATATTCGCGCCGATTATATTACCTACCGATAGCGCTCCGTGCTTCTTTTTTATAGACATAATCATTGTCACGAGTTCAGGAAGCGATGTGCCCACCGCAACGAGCGTTACGGCGACGATACCTTCAGGAACGCCCATCGCGTTAGCGATTATGCTTCCGTTCTCGACAAGCAGATCAGCGCCAACAACGATACCGGCGCATCCACCAATAAATTTAAGAATATTTACTGAAACCGCTTTTTTACCCGGTTTTACGCGTTCTGATTTATCTTGATTTTTCTTTGCAGACTGAATGTTTTCATAAATAAAGGTCGCGAAGATAACGAGAAGAATGACAAGTCCTGAAGTAGAAAGGCTTCCGCCAAGGCAGAAGGTATATAGGACGAGCACTGCGGCGACCATTAAAAGCCCCTTCGGAGCATAGTCGATTCGTTTAATTGAAAAGGGAAGCGCAACCGCGCATACTGCCATTATCAAACCAAGATTCGCGGTGACGCTTCCCACCGCGTTTCCGACTGCCATATCGGCTTTTCCGTCAAGAGCGGCAATTACGGAAACGATGACTTCCGGCAGCGTCGTCGCGAAGCTGACGACAGTTGCACCGACAATAAATTTCGGTATTCCCGACACTTCGGCGATCCATGCGGCCGCATCAACAAATAAATCCCCGCATTTTATGATCAGGGCGAGCCCAAGGATAAACAGAAGTACGGCAATGAATATCTCCATTAAATAAATTTCCTCATAGTTAATATTCTCTTAATTATATCATTTATTTTTGGTAATGTCAATTTTTTTGGGACACCTTAATCCCTAACTTTCAACAAAGCAAGTAATACGAAGGGAAATATCAATAAAAAATGCGCAAAAAGCGAGAAAGAGCTTGCTTTTTGCGCATTTTTATGGTAAAATGGTATTACGTGGCAAGTAATATTGAGAGGGTGA
>JAYFRN010000005.1 GCA_034925865.1 Oscillospiraceae bacterium
GGCTTGAAATCCATTACACGCCCAAGCATGGAAGTTGGCTCGATATGGCTGAGATTGAACTTTCGGCTCTCGGTCGGCAATGTATTGCCAGCAACCGCATTCCCGATTTAGACACTCTTCGCAATCTTCTGAAGCCATGGGTGATTAGCCGTAATGAAAAACAACGTGGTATTGATTGGCATTTCTCTAATGAGGATGCCCGAGTGAAGCTCAAGCATTTGTATCCGATAATAAACATTTAGATGTTACACAGTACTAGAGTCTTTTCTCTATTTAAGCGGTAATTATTTAAATGCCGAGACAGCGATTGAAAATTCGTACTTTTTATGTTATAATTTACAATAAAGAAACTACAAATCAAGCTTTAAAAATTTATAAATATTTTTCAAAAATTCCTCTTGACTCTGCCGTTGGGGAAGAGATTATACTTTATCTATAATCCACTAACAGGAGGATTCCTATATGAACGAACTAATTAAAATCAGAGATGTTTCAGCTAAATATGATGTATCAGCCCGTGCGCTTCGTTACTATGAGGATATGGGACTGATTAATAGCACAAGAAGCGACGATTATTCTTACAGAATGTATGATGAAGAAGCTGTAAAACGGTTGGAGCAGATTTTAATTTTGCGCAAGCTGAATATCAGCATTAAAGATATTCAACGCATTTTCAACACTTCCGGTTCGGAGGTTGTCTTAGAGGTGCTTAGTAAAAAGGTTGACTATATAGACGGCGAAGTATCTCTTTTACATGAACTGAAAGAAGTCGTTCTTGAGTTTATCAGGCAGATAGAAAACGCTGATTTCGGAAAGGATTCTGATGTCAAGTTGTTGTATGAAAAAGCCAAAGAGATTGAGAACCAGCTTGTAAATGTGAATTATAATGGCAACCCTTCAACAGTGAATCGTTTGCTAGAAGTCACGGAGAAACTGGACAACAAGGTGCCAGACATCATGATTGTAAGAATACCTAAGTTCAGAGCGGTAACATCAGGGCTTATGACGTTTGAAGAACTTTTCGGCGGAGAGTTCGGCTCGTGGCAAGAAGCTCACAACCATTTATTTAAACCCGTTATTTTCGATTCCCCCGATTTCTTGTATGGAAAAGAAGGAAAAGTCGAATGGATATGGGCGATCAAGGACGAAGTGACGGAAACCGATACTCACCCGTATGAAGTTATTGAATATTTTGGTGGGCTGTATGCAGTTGCGGTTAGCGTAGATGGTGACGGCGAAAGCCATAATAGAGTGAGAAGCAAGACAGAAAAATGGCTTGAAAGCACAAATTTCATCATTGACAGCGACCGCGAATTTATGGGGCACATGATTTATGTGGATGATGAGATTAAAGAAGGTCTTGGATACCATCAGATGAATCTTTATGCGCCTGTAAAATTAAAACGGGATAAATGATATGGCACGGGTATAAGAAGAGTGATTTTAATTGTGTTCTAATTTAAATATCTGTCAAGCATCCCTCGCGAATTCAATAAATATTAGTATGTTATAATATTAAAAAATGAAGGTACTTATGCAAGAAAATTTGCAGCTCGCTTTAACTGAGTTTTCTAAAGAAACTCAGAGATTATTTGGTGATGAGCTTGTTGGTATTTATCTCACTGGGTCTATCGCATTAGGAAGCTATCACTACCGAAAGAGTGACATTGATTTTACGGTTTTAGTTAGATCACCGTTGTCTGATGATTATTTCAAACATTTAGAGGATTTACATAAAGAACTGGTTGTTGCATTTCCTCACCAAAAATTTGAAGGTCACTATATTTCGAATAATGACCTTGGTAAACAACCGAATGAGATTCAACCGGTATTCACAATTCATGACGCAAAACTATCAAAATCACACCATGATATAAACTCAGTTACTTGGTTTACGCTGAAAAACTATGGTATTACAGTTTGGGGAACCCCTGCAAGTGAGCTTGATTTAAATATTTCTACTGAAGATTTATCTAAATATGTGATCGAAAATTTAAATTCATATTGGTCATATTGGCTATTTAGTACTAAAAAGCCTCTATCAATAAAATGGCTCTATGCGCTTCATCATTCATCGATTGAATGGGGTGTTATGGGAGTCTGCCGAATGTTTTACACATTATTTGAGCAGGATGTAGCATCCAAAGACAACGCAACAAAATATACACTATCTCATGTACCAGATAAATACAAGCGGATATTGAGAGAAGCAATTTATATCCGTACTGGACAAGGAAAACGCCAATATTATTCACCACTTATTAGAATGTACGATATGATCAATTTTTTGGAATATATGATTCATGAATGTAATAGGATTTATAACGTGTAGTGTAATATTCACAAAGCATTAAAAAGAGGAAACGAGTATATAAATTCGTTTCCTCTGCTTTTATCTTTTTAAATTATCTCCCTATATACCAGTCATCATAAGCAGACTGTGCAATATTGATAGTATTCGAGTACGCATACCTTTTAAGCCATAGGTGTCCATTTATCGCTTACATAGTATCGAACAGTGGCGGTCTTACCGACTACATCTTTTTTATTGCACAAAGCAATTTCTTTACAGTCATGTTATAAACTTATTTTCTATTGTTTGTTTCTGTTATTCCATAAAATTCGGTGAAGAGTATTTTTATTAACTCGGCATTTAGATAATTAACGCTAAAAGAGAGAAAAGGCTCTGGTTTATGGGCTTTTCTCTCATAATTTTAATAAGACAACCATTTTATAACAGATTAAAAAAAGCTGTGGCAAATTTTTCATTTTGCCACAGTCTCATGATACTAATTCTTAATAAATGAATCAGGAATATGATCGGATATATTCTTTACCAGCGTATCCCATTCCTTCTGAACATTCGTTATGCCCTGATAAAGTATGCTTCCATGCTTCTTGAGATTATCAATTGTGAAGTCTTTGAAAAGCATGAGATGAATATTATATCTCAATTCGGTTTCTTTGACTGCCTGCTCATAATAATTCATGGTCGGCGTAAACACGACATTTTTGATTTCGACCGCTTTGTCTCCGTCTTTTGTGATATCAAAGGTAACAAAGCCGGCAAGCATATTGCGCAGATAATGCATCGTCGATATCGTATTTCCGAGCGAATAGCAGATAAGAGTTTTGCCTCCGTCGGGACGGGTTTTCCATTTCATATCCTGTAAAACATGGGGATGAGTGCCGAGAATCACATCGGCGCCCGCGTCCACGATTGCCTGTGCGATTTCCTTCTGGGAATCGTTTTCGTAATACTGATCCTCCTGCCCCCAGTGCATTGAGACTATGACGCAATCTGCTTTTTCACGGGCGCTTTTGATTTGAGCTGTTATTTCGGTTTTATATGCCGCGATTTGTTCCGTCGTAAGCTCCTGAAGCGTCGTCATATTTGACGAGAGGGGAATGTATACAGAGTTATCCTTTGGCAGGACATTTGTGAATGTGGAATATGACAGAAAAGCGATTTTTATCCCGTTCTTTGTTATAATACTCAAATTTTTATATTCTTGTTCATTTTTATATACGCCGATCGCCGTGACGCCTTTTTTTGTGCGCCAGTAATCGAGCGAGTTGGACAGCCCGGATGCCCCCATGTCGCACATATGGTTATGTGCCATATTTATTACATTAAAGCCTAAATCAACGAGAGTATCGCCTAAAGCTCTCGGAGTATTGAACAAGGGATATCCCGAAGGTTCTTTTGTTTCGTCGCCGCAGACTGTGGTTTCCTGATTTACAAAAGCGATGTCGGCTTTTTTAACATATTGTGCTATGGCCGCGTAAGCAGGCGCGAAATCAAAACCCTTTGAAAAATCGGTCGAAGTGCCGCCCATTCGCTTTGAAGCTTCGTTAATAACGTTTTTGTGTATGATATCATCGCCCATACCGAAGAAGGATACAACTCTGTATCCGGTTTCGCTGCCTGTGGTCGGGTCGGGTTCATCGCTTGTGGTCGGGTTAGTTATTTCCGCTGTGGTTTTGACAGCTCCTGTGGTGGGATCTGAGCCGGCCGTACCTGTATTGTCTTCTCCTGTTCCTGTCGGAGAAATACAAGTTGTTGATGAGGTTTCTAAGGTGACGGTTGTAGGAAGTAAACCGCCTGATATCGACACGGCTACATAAACTGTACCTGCAAGTAATAAGGTAAGCAGGAACAGCAGCGCAATTCTGCCTTTCATTTTAAGCCTGGTTCCTTTCCGAAAAAAAGATACGGTGGGTTTTCCCGCCGTATCAATTTTACACCGTGTCTACATTCAAGTCAAGAGGAACGGACGATAAATAAAAAAGTTAATATATAATTATTAAAACGGCAATCAAATAATAATCGATATAAACTGAAGCAAATCCTATACAGCAAAGCTATTTATTTCATAAAATGATAAGAATTAAATCGCCGTTTTAATAATATACTAAAGCTGCTTTTTAATTCTCCCGAGCGCGCTTTTTTCAAGTCTGCTCACCTGCGCCTGACTAATTCCGATTTCCCGTGCCACCTCAGTCTGAGTTTTGTCAGCATAAAATCTGAGCATGAGAATGTTTCGTTCTCGCTCTCCGAGCGCTTTCATAGCTTCTGCCAATGCGATGTTTTCGGTCCAACTGTCCATACCGGCTTCTTCGTCTGAGAGCTGATCGGATAGATAAACCGAATCTCCGCCGTCAGAATATATCGGTTCGTATATGCTCACCGGAGTGATTATTGCGTCAAGAGCCGAAGCTATATCGGCTTCGGTAACCTTTGGGCCTTGGTATGCTGTGCTTTCCTGATCCGATGAAAAATGACAATTTAGCTCCGCGCATATTTCACTTAGAGTAGGTTCTCTTCCGAGCTTTGCGCCGAGTCGTTCTTTTTCACAAAGCGAGCGGTATGCGAGATCGCGGATTGAACGGCTGACTCTCACCATATTATTGTCACGTAAAAAACGCCTTATTTCACCGATGATCATCGGAACAGCGTATGTTGAAAACTTCACGTTTTGAGAAATGTCAAAGTTATCGACCGCCTTTATGAGTCCGATGCAGCCGACTTGAAAAAGATCATCTGCGTTTTCACCACGGTTTAAAAATTTCTGAATAACGCTTAAAACAAGACGCAGATTTCCGCTTATCAGCTTTTCTCTGGCGTAACTGTCGCCGCTTTTGGACAACTTTAAAAGCTCAACCTTTTCGGCTTCTCCGAGGGTTTCGAGTTTGGCGGTGTTGACGCCGCATATTTCAACTTTATTAAACATCCGGCAGCCTCCGAATATGATTTTATATTCAGAGTATTGCCGTATGACACGTTTTGAATACGAGGAAAGAAAAGGGAACTCAGGCTTATAATACTTGATTTACCGATAATTTGCGCAAATTTACTTATTTCCCGACGAGATGCGATAGTTTTCAGCGTTTATCTCACTGTCTTATCAAAGAAAAGCGATCTCAAATGCGTTCGACTTTGAATATGACCGGTCTCACTCCGTCGGCACAGCATACTATCAAAGCATTGTCATCCTTTGACCAGTCCGGTATGACTGTCTCTCCGGAAAGCGTTTTGTAGACATAATCCTTTATGTCGTTCCATGCCTGAGGGCAAAAGCCTTTCGGCATATCGAAGCCTATTTTCGGATCAATAATAATTATCTGACCCTCGGAAAATACAGGGCATTTGCCCACCCCGGGATCCTTAAGATATTTTTCTGCCAGATCTGAAAAATATTTTCTTTCCAGCACTGTGATTTTACATTTACAGGACATATGATTACCTCCATCTCCGCAATATGCGGCAATATTATTTTAATACATAAGCATAACGATGTCAATGACAATTCAAACAGATAGTAATAAAATGATTATGCGGTTGATTGTATCGGATTCGTATTGTTGACGCGTCTGCTGTTCCCTTAATTTTCAATCAACTAAATTGCGGCTTACATTTGAGGCGCCAATAGAAATTCTTCCTATTAAAGACCTTTTCACGACCTTTTACACTGTTTCTTTTTTTGCCGCAAACATAAAAAGGGATGTATTGAATTCAACATAAAACAGCAGATAAATGAAGGCATACCTGCTGCCGGTAATGAAATATTTGAAAAATCCTTTTAATTTTTATGATTTTATGATATAATACAAAATGAAATTTTAAATGCGGAGGCAAACTTTATGAATGATATAAAGCGGTTCTATGACGACGCAATGAGTCTGTTCAGAGATAATTATGTCGTAAACTGGCACGAACACGTCTGGGAAACGAGCCCCGGAGTGCTCAGCGAGCAGACATGTGAGTCTCTTTATGAAGGTGCCGTCAATACATATATGGATTATGTATTGATTTCCACTCCGGTAACAGGTGAAGCGGTTTGTTCACCGGAGCGGTTTATACAAGCGAACAACGTTGTCGCGGAGGCAATAAAACGTCATCCTGACAAATATATAGGCATGTGCTTTGTTGACGGCGGCTTTCAAAAAGAAGCTGTTGAAGAGGTGAAACGCTGCGTGGACATGGGCTTTGCGGGAGTGAAGCTGTATCACCAGCATTTCATCAATGACCCTGTGATGTACCCTTTGATCGAGGCCTGTATCAAGCTTGATGTGCCTATTCTCGAACACGCAGGCAAGCTTACTTACGAGCCCTCGTCACAGCCGAGGCTTTCCGGCGGACAGCATTTTGCGGACATTGGCAAAAGATATCCCGAAGCTAATATCATAATGGCGCATATAACCGGCGGCGGAGATTGGCAATGGCAGCTTAAAGCTATCAGAGACGTAAAAAATATTTATACAGACTTAAGCGGAAGTATAATTGATAATCCTGTTATCGAAGAAACGGTAAGGCTGCTCGGAGCTGACAGAGTGCTTTTCGGCACCGACGGAACGCTTTTCGCAGGAGTAGGTAAAATGCTTGCCGCCGATATTTCTTACGCCGATAAGGTTAAAATTTTAGGCGGCGGAGCATATGACAGATTTGTAAGGAGGGTTAGAAAATAATGCTTATTGATACCTGTACATATATCGGGCACTGGCCCTTCAGAAAGCTTCCGCAGGAGACTTTGCCGGAGCTCTGTGAGTATGCGTCAAAGCGCATGGTTACGCACATGTTTGTCACAAATCTGAACGCTGTTTTTTATAAGGATACATGCGAAGGGAATATCGAGCTAATCAAGGCTGTAAAGGCATATAAAGGTGATATGAAGATATATCCGTTTGCCGTTGTAAATCCCGCTTATATTTGCTTTGAACGCGAAATCAAAGAATATAAAGAAATGGGCTTCGCCGGAATAGAGCTTACTCCGTGCTATCATGCCTATTCGCTTGATTCTGACTGCGCAAGAAAAGCATATGTACTTGCCGGAGAAAACGGCCTGATGGTAAAGGTTTCCGCCGGCTTTGAAAATATCCGGCAGCGTCACTGGATGGATAACTTCAGCGAGCCGACCGGAGATCAGATCTGCTCAATGGCAAAAGCAAGCGATAAAACCGTTACAGTTATCAACGCTCAGTTCCCTGCTTCATTAGGCGGCGGATTCGCGACACTCTGTAAGGAACGTGCCAATGTTTTCGCGGATGTAATGAGATGCGATTCATTCGTCGGTAAGAATTTTGACGACGCAATATCCGTTCTCGGCGCAGAGCATCTGGTATTTGGCACAATGGCTCCGTTCAAATATATAGAGCCGCAGTTTGTGAAGCTGTTTTCTACAAAAGCGACAAACGATATTCAAAAGAGTCAGATTTTATATCAGAACATGCAGAAAATACTCGGAATATAATGCGTTTAACATGTTTGCTATTATTAACAGTAATTAAATAATCGCTGCTTGTGAGAGAAAAGACTCTGATATACGGGCTTTTCTCTTGCTGTCTGAGTCACATAAAATAACTTTTTTACTTACTGTTTAATAATCTTCGTTTAATAATATTTTTCTGCCAGGCAGATATTCAATTTCTACAAATATATAAAATTATTTATTATTCTATTGACAAATCTGTTTGGCGGTGGTATACTGCTTCCTAACAGCAAAGGTGCTGTAGGTGAGGCCTACGCACCTTATTTTGTTATTATTATTTATTATAGGAGTGATTGTCATATGAGCAAAATTCAGATTCCAACAGATTATTCGTCAAAGCTCACAGTTTATCAAACTCAGACCGCAATTGGTCAGCTTAAGAGATACTTTGAGGACAATTTGTCTAACGCGCTCAATTTAAAGCGCATATCCGCGCCGCTGTTTGTCGACGCAAAAACGGGGCTCAATGACAATCTTAACGGAGTTGAGCGTCCTGTAAAATTTGATATTCTTGAAACCGGCACAGACGCCGAGGTTGTTCATTCACTCGCCAAATGGAAAAGGCTTGCGCTTTGGAAATATGGTTTTAAACATGGTGAAGGTCTATATACCGATATGAATGCCATCCGCCGTGACGAAACAATGGACAACCTTCATTCTATATATGTCGACCAATGGGACTGGGAAAAGGTTATAACTGCAGAAGACAGAAATGAGGAATATCTGCGTGAAACCGTTTGCGATATCGTTTGCGCGATATGTGACACACTTGATGAAATGAAGGCTCAGTATCCTATTATTAATACAGAGCTTTGCCGTGAGGTAGCTTTTATTACCTCTCAGGAACTCGAAGATATGTATCCCGATTTGACATCGAAACAACGCGAGGACGAATTTGTAAAGCTGCATAAAACCGCGTTTGTTATGCAAATAGGTGACAAGCTCAAATCAGGTGAAAAGCATGACGGGCGCGCACCGGATTACGATGACTGGAAGCTGAACGGAGATATTATTTTCTGGAATGACCTTCTCGGATGTGCCTTCGAGGTGTCCAGCATGGGAATCCGCGTAGATCCCGCGTCACTTGATACGCAGCTGACCAAGGCCGGATGTGATAATCGCCGTTCGCTTCCGTTTCACAAAATGCTTCTTGAAGGGAAACTTCCGCTTACTATGGGCGGAGGAATCGGACAGTCGCGTCTTTGCATGTTGATTCTTCAAAAGGCTCATATAGGAGAAGTACAGGTGTCTGTCTGGGACGACGCCACATTGGATACATGCAAAAAAGCGGGAATAGCCATTCTCTGAAAATATATTTGAAAGGCAAATAAGCGTATGGATATACAATCAGTTTTCGGATCGATGGTATTCAGCGACAGCGTCATGAAAGAACGTCTGCCGCGCGAAATATACGATGAATTTCAGAACTCGATCAAACAGGGAAAAAGTCTCGAGCTTCCGGTCGCTAATATAATTGCCCGCGAAATGAAGGATTGGGCAATCGAAAAAGGAGCGACACATTATACTCATTGGTTTCAGCCAATGACAGGAATGACCGCCGAAAAACATGACAGCTTCATAACAGTCTCCGCAAACGGCGTGATTATGGATTTTTCCGGGAAAGAATTGATTAAAGGAGAGCCGGATGCGTCCAGTTTTCCTTCGGGCGGTTTGCGCGCCACATTTGAAGCACGCGGTTATACAAGCTGGGATCCTACTTCATACGCGTTTATTAAAGACGGAACGCTCTGCATTCCTACCGCATTTTGTTCATACAGCGGAGAAGCTCTTGATAAGAAGACGCCTCTTCTGCGCTCAATGGAAGCGATTGGCAATGAAGTAAAACGCCTGATGAAAGCCATCGGCGACGAATGCGATTCCGTTCAGACTACAATAGGAGCGGAACAGGAATATTTTCTTGTCGACCGCGCCGCATTTAAAAAGCGCCGCGACTTAATATTTACAGGAAGGACGCTTTTCGGAGCAATGCCGCCTAAAGGGCAGGAGCTCGAGGATCATTATTTCGGCGCGATCCGTCCGCGTGTCTCCCTTTATATGAAAGCGCTTGACGAGGAGCTTTGGAAACTGGGGGTTTTTGCGAAAACCGAGCATAACGAGGTTGCTCCGTCTCAGCATGAGCTTGCTCCGATATTCACCACCGCGAACGTTGCGGTAGACCACAATCAGCTTACAATGGAAATGATGAAAAAGGTAGCCGCAAAATTTGATCTCGCCTGCCTTCTTCATGAAAAGCCTTTTGCCGGAGTCAATGGCTCGGGAAAGCATGAAAACTGGTCTGTCGGCATAAACGATAAAGTAAATTTATTTAAACCCGGTGACAATCCGAGAAAGAATTACCGTTACCTTCTTTCAATTTGCGCGGTAATATCTGCCGTGGACGAGTATCAGGAACTATTGCGTCTTACCTGCGCAAGCGCCGGAAACGATCACCGCCTCGGAGCGAACGAAGCGCCGCCGGCAATTATCAGCATGTTTATCGGCGATGAGCTGTGCGAAATATTTGATTCGATCTGCCAGGGCAGTGAATATATAAACCGCGACCGCGCGGCAATGGAAACCGGTGTTCATGTTCTGCCTCAGTTCAAGCGTGATTCCACAGACAGAAACCGTACGTCGCCCTTTGCGTATACAGGGAATAAATTCGAATTCCGTATGCCTGGTTCTTCATTTTCCGTCGCGGATTCGACGACTGTATTGAATACTATTGTCGCTGATGTACTGATGAGATTTTCTGATGAACTTGAGAATGCGTCCGACATTCCGTTGGCCATAGAAAAGCTTATTGCCCGTGAATACACTGCTCATAAGAGAATAGTATTCAACGGCAACAACTACGCTCCGGAATGGCTTGAGGAAGCAAAGAAACGCGGATTATTAAATCTGCCGTCAGTTTCTGACGCCATACCGTATTTAATATCTGAAAAGAGCATAAAGCTATTTAAGCGCCATAAGATATTCACTGAAAACGAGCTACGTTCCCGCTGTGAAATATATCTTGAAAATTATTGCAAGGTCGTCAATATCGAAGCTCTCACTATGATTTCAATGACACATCAGGAAATTATCCCTGCTATTGAAAAATATACGGCTCAAATCTGCAACGCCGGAAAAGTAAAAAAAGAGCTTTCAGGCAGTATCTCAACGAAATTTGAAGAAAACTACGCAAATAGACTTTCCGATAATATGCTCACTATTTCTGAAAGGCTTGAAATACTCGAAAAATGCGTCGCAAAAATTAAAGAGATTCAAAATACACTTGATTGCGCGCGTTATTACAAGTCTGATGTGATTCCCGCTATGGATTCGCTGCGTGAAATCTGCGACGAGCAGGAAACGCTGGTAAGCCGTGAAGCATGGCCGTTCCCCTCATACGGCGAAATATTGTTCAGCTTCTGATTAAATCGGGCGCTGCCGCAGCAATGTGTGCAGCGTCCGGTTAGTTTTAATGTAAGATTGAATCCCATCTATTGACGTTTCAGAAAATATATGCTACAATATTTAAAATCTATGGAGAGGAAAGCACGTCATGACATCCGTATACAATCGTAATAATCAACAGCAGCAGCAACTCGTGATCAAATCGATAACGGGCTTTTGTTGTTGTATTCTATAGATCGCACAAAAATATAGCTATTAGAATTAACGGTTAAAGTCCAAAAAAGGATTTTGACCGTTTTTTTTTCGAAGAAGACTTAATATTATTTTAATGGGAGCAATAATCATGGAAAGCAAAAAAGCATCAGAAAGACCTTCTTTTCCAAAAAGAGCACTGGTGACAGGCGGTATGCCATACGGTGAGAAAGAATTGTATTTTCATCATATCGGAGGAGTTTTTGTTCATGCCGATATATTTGCACGCTTCATGCGCGATCGTATCGGAAAAGAAAATGTTTTGTTCATATCAGGAACTGACTGTTACGGTGCCGGTGTTGAGCTCGGCTATAAAAAAGCTTTGTGTGCCGGATTTATCGGAAGCATAAACGATTTTGTTTTACAAAAACACAATAAGCAAAAAGAAGTGCTTGAAAAGTATCAAATATCTCTTGATATATATTCAGGTTCAGCATTAGACGATGCTGCAAAAATTCACAATGATTTATCCGCAGAAATATTTAATGCTCTTTATAACAATGGCTATTTGAAACTGGAACGAACCATGCAGTTTTTTGACACTGAAAAGGGCGTTTATCTTAATGGGCGGCAAGTCAAAGGCCGTTGCCCAATACAAGGTTGTAAATCAGAAAATGCATATGCCGACGAATGCTCTCTCGGTCATCAATATAGCCCAGATGAGCTTATAGATCCAATAAGTGTTCTTTCAGTAAAAACACCGGAGCGTGTTCCTGTTGATAACTGGTTTTTTGACTTGCCTGCAATTTCTGAACAACTAAACAACCTGTTGGAAGAATGGGAAAATAATCCGTCTTGCAGAAAAACATTAACAACAGTAGTACGAGAATTTTTACGTAAGCCTGCAATTTATATAAAAAATGAATTAATTGATGAAGTACGAAAATATGATGAAATGCCTTCTTATGTTCTGATTAAAGATGAAACAAAAGCATCATCAGCACTGGAGTTTGATACTTTAATTGAAAGAGATAAAGCAATTCTGCTATTAACAAAAAAAGGAATACATTTTAGAACGGGTAAAACAATCGTACCATTCAGGTTATCAGGTAATGTAAGTTGGGGTGTTCCTGTCCCGAGCAAAGATGGATTAGAGGGTCTGACATTCTGGGTATGGCCAGAATCATTATGGGCACCAATATCTTTTACAAAAGCGGTATGCCGTGAAAAAGGCTGCAATACAGGTTGGTCGGAATGGTGGAAATCGGATGATTCAAAGGTATATCAATTTATTGGTGAAGATAATATGTATTTTTATGCTATAGCTGAAATGGGAATATTTATGGCATTGAACGAAGGTTATAAAATGCCGGAGATAGTACCTAATCGCCACATTCTATACGGAAAGACAAAGGCTTCAAGCAGCGGCGATAATAAACCTCCCAAAGCGGATGAACTGCTTGATTATTATACTCCAGAACAACTAAGATTACATTTTATGAACACCAGTTTAAGCGATAGAAGTGTAGGCTTTGAGCCAAAAGCATTTATGAAAGGTAACAGCGGTTTTGATAATGTTTTAAATGAGGGTAATTTGGCGACAAATGTTTTTAATCGGCTTTTACGTTCTTGCTTCTATACCATTCAGAAATATAATAATGGCATTCTGCCTGAATATGCGGTAAGCAGTGAGGTAAAAAGGAGAGCAGATGATGTGATATTGGAATATGAAAAATTAATGTCGATATTTGCGTTCGATAAGGTTTTTGAGCTGTTGAATTTATATCTTCGCGATGCCAACAAAGACTGGTCGACAAGAAGCAAAAATGATAATCCTGATGATATTAAGAAATTAATATCCGATAGCATCCATGTTATCAGAACAGCTGCTGCCTTGTTTCATCCCATAACACCTGTCAGTTGTGAGATGATCCGGGAGTATTTGAATGTTGATGATAGAATCTGGGATTGGAAGTATATTTTTGAACCCTTAAACTTTTTTATTGATCGAAATCATACATTGAAGTTCCTTGAACCTCGCATTGACTTTTTTAAAAAGCATGAATCACAATTATAATGAGTAAATATCACGCTGATAAATTAAAAGATGCAACTGATGCTTTACCTTCAGTCTGTTTTATCAAACAACATCGCCTTATGCTCCGGAACATTGACCCGAAAGATAGAGGAGTTCGTTTTCGTATTGAACAGGTATACGAAGCGTTTGGATAACTCGTTATAACAAAAATGTAGCTTCGTTTTTGCTGCTGCACAAATGTGATATTCTTTTAGTGGCTACCGTTAGAGCTAAACTTGTGTAAACAGTGTCTGACTGATAACTGCGACAATTAAACTAGTAATTTTCACCGCAATGAAATAAATTTGTATGTTTATGTGTTGCTATTTACAAAAAAGTGTTTTTCTGTTATAATATTAAAATCAATACTGTTGTATAATGGAAAAAACATGTAAACTCTATTTATACTGCGACCGCATTGCTTGTGAACCATACCGATTCGGAACAGCTTTTGCGGCGCCGGCATAGGGAACAGAATATAAAATGAACGATTTTCAAAACGGCTCTCCCGTCGGCGATAACGCCGGCGCGCATGCGGATCAAACGAACCGCGGACTTTCGGAACCCGGGCGCTTTATAATATATGAAATTCTGTTGTTTTTTCTCGCCTTTGCGGGTGTGATAAAATACGGTGTTTTAACTTATATTTTCGCCTCCCTTTCTGTAGGACTGCTTGCGGCAATGACTGTATTGCGTTTTACTCCCGTCAACCTTATCGGTACACTGCTCGGCTTGATAACAGCCGGAATATTCAACTTTTCGCCGATGATATTCGCTGCGGCGGTGTTGTATATTTTTCCGTTTATTCCGCTTTGCATATGCGTCAGGCGCTCTGCCGGGCGCGGAATCACCGCGCTCCTGACGTCTGCGGCGTTTTTATTATCGCTCGGAGTGATGCTCTGCGTCGATGTTATAATGACAAAAGGGTCATTGAGTATCCAGTCTTTTTCGGGCTATTTTTCCGATATCGCATATGCTTTGAGCGAATATATAACAACCATATATAAACAATATTATACATTGCTGGAGGAGAATACGTCTGCCGGCGCTCTTGATGCGCTGAAGCTTAATGAAATCGCGTCTTCGGCTGAGGAGTTTTCCAAACAGATAATATCACAGGTCTATTTTTCTTCAGTAGCTGCCGTATCTGTCATATGTCTGGCCCTCGGATATGCTTCCACTTATATCCTCCGTACGCATCTTTTAAAAAGCAACATGCTTTTGTCGCGTTTCCGTGACGGCTGGAAGCTGTCTCTTTCACTCGCGTCAGCTATAGTGTTATTCGCTTCATCTGTTGCGGCGGTTTTATTCACGCTTGACAGTTCTCCGGTAATATATGTGACAGCATTAAATATCCGCATCATAATGAGCAGTATATATTTGGTATATGGCTTTAATGTGCTGTGCTCATATATTTCAAAGCGTGAAGAAGTATTAGGCGGGTATTTTAAAGTGACCGCTATAATTATGATGATTTTGTTTTGCAGCTCGATATATATTGTTTTGCCTGTTATCGGATTTATCGCCGTTGTTTCCAATGAATACAACAAGCGCAAAAACGCGCATAAACACTGATATTATATTATATTTGTTTTACGTACACGTTTATTTTGACTAATACTTATACTGCTTATCGGGTTTCGTACCGTTGACATGCAATCATTAATAGAAAAGGAGGTTCGTACAATGAAAAAGAGCGGTTCTTCGCTGAACGGAACTCGCAGATTGATATTGATATCTCTGCTTGTGCTTATCTGCTTTTCGCTTATATGCGCTTCAGTTGACATAAGACTTACTCTTATCGGAATGATATTTGCCGTTTTTGAGCTCACGGCATTTTTAATTTACAGCGGATTCGTCGCAAAAAGAAATGCGATCAATGAAGAAAATATATCGCTTCTTGGTAATATCACTCTTGATTTTTTGATGCAGTTTACATTCCCGCTTGTCATTCTTGACGCAGAAGGCGGTATTGTCTGGTACAATCGGAGCTTTTCCGATAAAACAGGCACGAAAGCTGTGCTGTACGGTCTCAATATAAACGAATTTCTTCCGGAAAAGCTCAACACAAAAAAGCTTTTTGACGAGGATTCGGACAGATGTGCCCGTGCTGTTCTTTCTGATGTGACATATGATATAACGTCATATTCGCTCGGTTCATATCAAAAGCTTTATTATCTGACTGTATGGCAGGACAAGACCGAGCTGATCGCACGCGAGGAAGAGCTTCGTGCGAAGAACCCTGTCATCAGCTATATCGCTGTCGATAACTACTCGGAAGCTTCCGGATACCATCAGAACGATTATCGCGCCGTCACCGCTAAAATTTCGATCCTCCTGCAGCAGTGGGCATCCGGGCTTGACGGAATACTCGGCGAGGTCGAACGCGACAGATATATACTTATCATAGATGAAAGCCACCTTTCCGCGATTACCGATAAGAAATTCGACATCCTTGACGAAGTCCGCGATATATCGAAGGATAATGTCGATATACCGGTTACGGTTTCGATCGGCACTGCCTGTGTGGACGGGACATTTGCCGAAAAGGAAGCCGTTGCTCATACCGCGCTTGATCTTGCTCTTCAGCGCGGAGGTGATCAGGCGGTCGTCAAAACCAGAGGCGTGACAGAATTTTACGGAGGCAAGACGAAAACGGTTCAAAAACGAACCAAAATTCGCTCGCGTATAATTGCCGGAGAGCTTACCGGTCTTATGAAAAAAGCATCAAACGTGCTGATTATGGGACACAGATACGCGGATCACGATTCAGTCGGAGCTTGCGTCGGCATAGCGAGGCTGGCGTTCGTCTGCTGCGATAAGATAAATATTATTGTAAATCTCAATGATTATAACCTGAAACCCATATTTCAAAAGCTTCGCGGCATTGACGAATATAAAACAATTTTTATTGATTCGTCCTCCGCGCAGGATCTGATCACTCCAGACACTCTGCTTGTGATTTTAGATGTGAACAACTGCGAGCATTTTGAATCCATTGAGCTTTATGAAAATACCGCCAATGTAGTGATCATCGATCACCACAGGAAAACCGGTGAATTCACAAATACGCCGAAAGTCACATATATAGAGCCGTCGGCGTCATCGGCAAGCGAACTTGTCGCGGAAATACTTGAACAGGCGATAGCTCCGGGCGGACTTTTGAAAGAAGAAGCGGAAATTCTGTTTTCGGGTATAATTCTTGATACAAAGCAGTTTACCCGCAATACAGGCACGCGAACTTTCGCCGCCGCGTTGTATTTGAGAGGAGAAGGCGCTAATCCCGCCGAAGCTCAGATGCTTTCAAAAATCGACCTCAAGGAATTCATTAGAGAAATAAAATTCGAAAATAACGTTGTAATATACAGAAATATAATAGCGATATCCGTCTATGACGGAAAAGTCTTTGCGGCGGACAAAATCGCGGCCGCAAAGGCGGCGGACAGATTATTGAATGTGGACGGAGTTCTCGCTTCGTTCGTCCTTTGTGAAATAGAGGACGCGATACATATATCATCGCGTTCTTCCGGAAGCGTTAATGTACAGCTCATTCTTGAAAGACTTGATGGCGGAGGTCATTACGATGCCGCCGGAGCGCAATTGAAAAATATGCCGATGAAAACCGCGCTTTCAATGCTGAAGGAAGCGATAGACTATTATCTGAATCAGGGCTGACCTGACGCTATTTGTAATTTATCGGGTAAAATACTAAACGAGAAAAAGCAAAAAGGGGATAAATATGAAAGTATTTTTAAAGGAAGATGTAAAATCGCTCGGAAAAAAGGGCGATATAGTAAATGTCTCAGACGGATACGCGAGAAATTTTCTTTTTCCGCGCGGAATAGCCGCCATAGCGGATGCCAAAGCGGAAAACGAACATAAGGCCAAAGCGGAAAGCGAGAAATTCCGTCTTGCCGCAGAGCTTGACGAAGCAAAGGGAACCGCGAAAAAGCTTGAAAGTCTCACTGTTAAGCTGGTTGCCTCAGCCGGCGCGGACGGAAAGCTTTACGGAAGCATAACAAACTCAAAGGTTTCGGAGGCACTCGCGCAACAGTACGGCATATATATTGAACGTAGAAAAATAGCTGTAGACGAACCGATCAAAGCATACGGAGCGTACAAGCTTGAGGTAAAGCTGTATCCCGGTGTTGGCGCGTCGCTTAACATATTGGTAACTGATAAATAAAACCGGAGATAAATAAAGTGGATCGAAAAACAGCTGTTTCCGCCTCCGACCTTACAGTAAGACAGCTGCCTTATTCGCCGGAGGCCGAGCAGGCGGTGTTAGGTGCGCTGATTCTCGACGGAACAAAAATCAACGAAATCGCCGGTAAAATTTCTCCGGAAGATTTTTATATTGATAAACATGTCGGCATATACGAGGCTGTCACGGAACTGTTTGTACAGTCGCGTACAATCGATGCCGTCACGCTTGTGGATCTTCTTGTGAAGCGCGGGTTATATAACGAAGCCGGAGCGAGCAGCTATATTCACCGGCTTGCTGAGACTGTTCCGAGCATCGCAAATATCGGCGATTATGTGAGAATCGTCAGAGATAAGGCGATGCTACGCAGATTGATCGGAATCTGCTCCGAAATTGAGGAAAGCGCTTATGAGCAGTCCGAGGACGCAAGAGCAATAGTCGATTGCGCCGAAGCCAAAATATTTGAGCTCTCACAGGGAAACATAACTCAGGATTTCGCGCATGTCCGCGACATAATAATGCAGTTCATGGCGAATCTGAATTTTACGCGCACAAACAAGGAGGAAGCTAAGGGACTGCCGACATATTTCGGCGGTATCGACAACTTTCTCGTCGGAATGGGCAAGGGCGATCTCGTAGTTGTCGGCGCGCGCCCAGGAATGGGCAAAACGAGCTTTGCCATGAATATCGCGACCTCCGCCGCAAAGCACGGAAAGGTTGCCGCTGTTTTTTCTCTCGAAATGTCAAAAATCCAGCTTGTTTCGAGAATGCTTTCTTCGGAAGCAAGGATTGACAGCTATAATTTACGCACAGGCGAATTGAACGCGGACGAGTTTGCCCGTCTTGCCGCCGCTTCAACTATGCTTTCGGGCGCCGAAATATACATAGACGATACGTCTGACATTACGGTTTCTCAGATGAAAGCTAAGCTTAGAAGACTAAAAAATCTCAGCTTTGTCGTAATAGATTATCTTCAATTGATGAGTTCGGATAAAAGAATAGATAACAGAACTCTGGAAATCGGAGATATATCGAGAAACCTTAAAATAATGGCCAAGGAATTTGGCGTTCCGGTCATGCTGCTCAGTCAGCTCTCAAGAAATCCGGAGGGACGCCCGGATAAAAAGCCTCAGCTTTCCGACATGAGAGATTCCGGAGCTATCGAACAGGATGCCGATATCGTCATGTTTTTATACCGTGACGAGTATTATAAAGAAAATACCGATATGAAAAACCAGGCGAGCTGTATGATCGCAAAAAACCGTCACGGCGGAACCGGAGCGGTCACGCTCGGATGGGAAGGAAAATATACGCGGTTTTGTACAATTGAGCAGAATTTTCAGGAACCTCACGAGGGCTCCGGAGACGCGTAAGCTGCTGTTGTACCGCTTGATAATCAAATGGACATTAAAAAGATTATATCAAAAATCGACGGAGCGGTCGAAGAATATTCGATGCTTGCGGGCTGCCGCGGCGTACTGGTCGGGCTGTCCGGAGGCAAGGACTCCGTATGCCTTTTACATTATCTTGCTTCGCAATTCAGTTCGGGGAGCTGTGAAATTAACGTATACGCATGTCACCTGAATCACATGATCCGCGGCGCGGAGGCTGACGCAGACGAAAATTTCTGCCGTGATCTCTGCCGTTCGCTCGGTGTTGATTTCATTTCTGAAAAGCGCGATATCCCCGTGATTGCCGAAAAAACCAAAAAATCCATAGAAGAAGCGGCGAGAGATGCGCGATATGATCTTTTTGACCGAGCGGCGGGTATATCTGGCTGTGACAGGATTGCCACGGCGCACACGGCGAGTGATAATGCCGAAACCATAATATTTCGGATTGCCCGCGGAACGTCTGTTTCTGGTCTGTGCGGTATCCCGCCTGTCAGAGACAATATTATCCGTCCGTTAATAGATTTAAATTCTGATGAAGTAATCGCGTATTGTAATTATTTCGGTCTCGAATTCCGCACAGACAGCACAAATGCGGATATATCGTATCCGCGCAATCTGATCCGTGCGGAGATAATTCCGCAGCTTGAAAGAATAAATCCTTCATTTGCAAATGCCGCACGCAGGCTTTCGCGGTCAGCTTCTGAACAAAGGAAATATATTATATCGCAGGCGGACAAATATAATAACGAATGCAGTAAGAACCGCATACCAATAGAGCTCGCGCAGAGGCTGAATGCGGGAACGGAAAAATGCATACTGTATGAGCTGATCGTCCGCGCGATCGCCGGGGAAACATCGGTGCCGGTCACGACTGAACGTTTTGATGCGCTTTCAGCGTTAATCGCAGAGCCGAAGCCCGATAAGGTTATAGAAATTACAAACGGGTTAAGCGCATATCCGGATGCTGACATGAGATATCTCGAATTCGGGACGCCTCCTGACAATATAAATTATACGGTTATGCTTTGCGAAGGAGTAAATCGCATCAAAGAAACAGGCGTTGTTATTGAAATTGAACGGTGCGGCGGGTATTCTGATTTTAAAAATATTAACAAAATGCACAAGATTATATATGTCAATTCTGATATGATAAAAAGCGGTTTAACCGCACGAAGCCGTGCCGAAGGTGATTGTTACATCGCTGGCGGAATGACCCGTAAGGTAAAAAAAATCATTTCCGGTTCGGATTTTACGCGCTCTGAAAGACAAAAAACACCAGTTATATGCGATGAACAAGGTATAATCTGGATTCCGGGCGGTCCTCTTTGCGATCGTCTGCGCCCACAAAAAAACTGCGGATTAACAAAGATCATTTTTAATTATCAATAAATCGGAGAAAACTATGAGCATTGAAAAAGCCATTCCGGTATTCGGTGCGCTTACTGACGATATTGATCACGTTCTCCTTACCGCGGAAGAGCTAGATACTATCGTAAAACGCGTCGGATGCGAAATCACGAACAAATTTTCCGTTGAAACAGGAAATACCGGCAGAAAGCTGTTGGCTGTCTGCATCCTGAAAGGCTCTCTCGTCTTTGTCGCCGATCTGATCCGTGAAATCAAATTACCGCTGGAGGTATCGTTTTTACGTGCTACCTCATACGGAAGCGGCACTGTATCCTCGGGAGTGGTTGAAATCAGCCTTGCAATCGACGAAAAGGATTTAATCGGAGCCGATGTCCTTGTCGTCGAGGATATTCTCGACAGCGGACACACACTGTCTAATATTTTAAAGTATCTTGCGGGTAAAGGCGCTCACAGCGTTTCATTGTGTGTGCTTCTCAACAAACCGTCACGGCGCAAAACAGAAGTCACCATAGATTATGAAGGAAAACAGATACCTGACGAGTTTGTCGTAGGATACGGACTTGATTATAATGAAAAATATAGGAATTTACCGTATATCGGAGTTCTGAAAAAAGAATTGTATTCCTGAAATAAATCGATTTAACGAAAAGCAGACCAAACAGCAAGGAGAACTTTTTAATGAAGAGTAATTTTAAGGTTATTTTATTCTATGTTGTTATGATTGCGGTCGTTTTGATGCTTGTCAATTTCCTTGTCGGAGGGACGGAAACTCAAAAGCCCGTATACAGCGATATAGTTAAGTTATTTGAAAACGAACAGGTCAAGGAATTTAATATTGATATCAACAACAATATTACAATATTGACTCAGGACGGGAAAACGGTTTCTTTCCGCCTGAGAGATCTATACCTATTCGAAGAACATGTCGGAGATCTGATCAAGGATCAATACAAACGCGGCATCATTACGAAATATAACTATGAAGAGCCGATCACTTATGCATGGTGGATCAGCCTTATTCCGTATGCGGTGGTCATTATAGGATTTATACTCCTGTATGTATACATGTTCAATCAGGCGGGCGGCAAGGGCGGAAAAATTTCATCCTTCGGTCGGGCTCATACAAAGCTCGGAAGCGATGAAAAGAAAAAGACGCTGTTCAGCGATGTCGCCGGAGCGGATGAAGAAAAGGAAGAGCTCTGGGAAATTGTCGATTTTCTGAAAAATCCGGCCAAATATCAGGAACTAGGTGCGAGAATCCCGCATGGTGTGCTGCTTGTCGGCCCTCCCGGCACAGGTAAAACACTGCTTGCAAAGGCTGTCTCAGGAGAGGCTCAGGTGCCGTTCTATTCGATATCCGGCTCTGATTTTGTCGAGATGTATGTCGGTGTGGGTGCTTCGCGTGTCAGAGATCTTTTCGAAACAGCGAAAAAGAATTCTCCGAGCATTGTTTTCATCGATGAAATTGATGCGGTTGGACGTCACAGAGGCGCAGGACTTGGCGGCGGACACGATGAGCGCGAACAAACTCTGAACCAGCTGCTTGTTGAAATGGACGGCTTTGGCAGCAATGACGGTGTCATCATTATTGCGGCCACCAACCGCCCAGATATTCTCGACCCAGCGCTTTTGCGTCCCGGCCGTTTTGACCGCCAGATAACAGTTAATTATCCGGATATCAAAGGCAGAGAAGATATTCTAAAGGTTCACGCAAAAGGCAAGCCGCTTGAGAAAGACATCAATCTCGCGAACCTCGCGAAGACTACAGCAGGCTTTACCGGCGCTGATCTTGCTAATGTATTAAACGAAGCGGCTCTTCTTGCCGCTCGCAAAAATAAGAAGCTTATCGGAAATGCGGATCTTGAAGAGGCGACTCTGAAGGTTATCGTCGGCACTCCTAAAAAGAGCAAGGTCGTAACGGAAAAGGATAAACGTCTGACCGCATATCACGAGGCCGGACATGCCATTGTCACAAAGCTGCTCAAGACGCAGGATCCTGTTCACCGTATATCTATTACGCCAAGCGGACGCGCCGGAGGCTATACGCTTTCATTGCCGTCTCATGACAAGCAATACATGTCAAAGACCGAAATGGATGAAGAAATCGTCACGCTGCTCGGCGGGCGTGTTGCCGAAAAGCTGGTGCTTAACGACATATCCACCGGAGCATCAAACGATATCGAACGCGCGACACAGCTTGCACGCAGCATGGTGACACAATACGGTATGAGCGAATCTCTCGGACCCATTGTCTACGGCTCCGGTCATTCTGAAATATTCCTCGGACGTGATTTCAACAACACACGGAATTATTCGGAAAAGATTGCCGCAATGATTGACGATGAAGTTATGAATGTCATAGACGGCGCGTACAACAAAGCTCGTTCAATTCTCGAAGATAATATAAAGAAGCTCCACTTTATAGCCGAATTTTTAATTAAAAATGAGGCAATGGACGGAGAGCAGTTCGAAATGGCCATGACCACGGACGCAACGAACGAAGAAATCGAAGCTGTCAGTGAAAAAAAAGCCAGAACAAGCCGCGACGAAAATGATAAAAAACGCAATGAGGATGAGCAAAAGCGAAAAGAACTGGCCGAAAAGCTTGCAAAAGATATAGCAAGGCCCTCTGCTCAGAATTATAACGAAAACAGAAGTAATGATCCGGCGGAATCCGGAGAAAATAAAGACAATAAATAAAAATACCGCCGCAGGCTGATCTCAGCTTGCGGCGTTTTGACAGAAAGGGAAATACATGGAGATAATATACATTGGCACGGCGGCTTCGGAGGGCATACCGGCATTGTTCTGCAAATGCCCGACATGCGTTGAAGCGCGCAAAACGATGGGAAGGGAATTCAGGGGAAGAGCCGGAGTATGTATAAATAAAAATCTATTGATAGATGCTCCGCCGGATATTTATCACGGCTGTGTCGCGGCGGGTATTGATCTTTCCGAGATCAAGGATATTGTCGTTACGCATGCACATGAGGATCATTTTGATGCGTATGAGCTTTCCACACGCCGCACCCCTGTTTATTGTTTCAGACCGGACGAAGAAAAGATGAGGGTTTGGGGCAATATGCGTTGCGGAAAGCTTTTGGATCAGTATGTGCCAGGTTCCGCCAAGGGTCACGGCGATTCCACGCCGGGTTTATGCTTTACATATTCGCCGATGTATGAGCCTGTCAAAACCGCGTCGGGCGTAACGGCGTATCCGCTTCCCGCCGATCATGATTATGAGGAGGAATGTAGGATATTCCTTCTGGAGGAGGACGCCACAGGAAAAAGATTCCTTTACGGTCACGATACGGGTCTTTTTCCTGATGAAACGATGAAATTTCTAAAAGGGAAATTATGCGACGTCATTTCGCTCGACTGTACATATGTATATCTGAAGCATGACAGTGGGCACATGGGACTTGAAGGCGATGTAAAAATGAGAAAACGCCTGACAGAGATAGGCGCGGCGAATGATAAGACACGCTTTATATGTCACCATTTTTCACATAACGGCTTTGTCGACAACGGCGCGAGAAAAACACAAACGGAGTTTATTTCAGACGCGGAGAAAATGGGCTTTATCGTCGCCTTTGACGGAATGCGGATAAAAATTTAATACTTAAATAAATTACCATTTGGTATTGAAAAAATAATCCAACTATGGTATATTTATGTATAATGTATTATCGTTATTAATGTGATAATTTATTATTTAGACATCGGTGGAGGATAATATGAACATAAATGTAAGATTGGCAGATAATCATGACATAGAATCATTGATTAAGGCGAGATTCAGTTATTTTGAAGCTGAAAAGTGGGAAGTAACTACAAAACAACAATCGGAAATTGAAAACCAATTACGGCAATACTTTTTAAAGCATCTATGCGTTGACTTTTTCGCCAGTATTGTGGAAGATGACAGTATATTAGCTTCAGTAGCATTTTTGGCTATTTCAGAAATTCCCGCTAATTTAAGCACTCCCACCGGGAAAATCGGTACAGTATTAAATGTCCTTACCTACCCGGAATATCGGAGTCCTGATATTTCTGACAAAATCCATTACTTTGACCCTTATGTTTGCGTTGCTTTATATGCTTCTGGTAATGGTGACGCCAATACCGAAAGCTAACTTTATTCTGTATTTAGATAATGATATGATTACAACAGCAATGGCCCTTCGTATTTGTCTTCCGCAGTTATTATCAGGGATTATTTTATCCACCATCGGCGTTGTTCTGAACACAAAAGCGCTGAAGTATCGGTAATTCTTTAAAAACGGAGTTCCATTAATTGAAAATTTGCCCGGAGCCTTCAAAACGAAAAGCTCCGGGCAAATTTTTTATATTCCGGTAAGAAGCAATATCTGTCCGATAGGATAAAACCACCAAATCAACTGATCTTTATTGTTTATATGCCGTCCGCCGACAAAGTCGACAGCGATAAAAACATCGGATATCAGGAATGAAATCGCGCCGATACCGGAAAGCCACAGCCATCCGCCCGACGCGGCTGAGCAGGACAATACCGACGTACAGTCAAAGCATATAAAGGCAAGATATACAACACATAGGATTAGTAATTGTATGTTGCTTCCGCTGGAATTTGTTTTGTTCAGCCAAAATAAAAAGGTAACCAAGATAATAAAAATAAAAGTTCCCAATACGGTTCCGTAATTAAAGAACATTGTTCCTGACATTCTTTGACGGATTATAAAGGCCGCGCTGTAAAGGCAATGGGCAATAATAAAACTCATTGTCCCCGCTTCAAATGAATGCTTTTTTAAAAAAGCTGTCATTATCGGTTCCCATTTGGCCAGAAGTATATCTCCTCCGGATGAAAACAACATACCGAGGAAACAGAAAAGTCTATATGGGGAAGGGAAAATAACAAATATTATTAAAGAATATGTCAAGATAATCGCCGTCAATACGACACTTCCGCTTATTCTTTTTGTTTGAAAGAACCGATCCGCTTTTCATCGCCTCTCTTTTTGCATCAATATATCCGTTGAAGAGTCAAATATGAATTCGCGAATATATTAACTCGGCATTTAATTAAATAATTACCGCATTAAGTGAGAAAAGACTCTGGTATATAGGCTTTTCTCTTTTATAAAGCAATGGTTATTTAATCGTCATTTTAATAATACTATAAAATGTAAGCTGTGTCAATGCTGAGCATTGAAGCAGCATTTGCCTCTTATGTTTCCCGCATCAACTGAAATGCCTGAAACAGATTAAGACTTCCGTATCCCCATCTGTTATTGGGATACGTCATATTTTCGCTTCTGTTGCATCCGCGAATCATGTAAGCGCGTATTTGATATGTGCTGATGGCAGGATCGTTTTCTTTGACTATGCCCCATTGAAGCATGAGGGCTGCGGCACCGGAGGTTATTGCCGTCGCTGCGCTGGTTCCGTCCATTGTTCCGCGCCCGTAAGGATAAAAGCCTTCTATATTTACTCCGGGAGCGACAAGATCGGGAGCGAAATTTTCCGTACGAGTGGGTCCCCATGATGAATTTGCGTACAAGCTGTTCAAAGTGGTATTATAAGCGCCGCATACAATGGCTCCCGTCATTGTCGCTGGACCTGTAATTGTATAATTCGGGCTCGGAGAAAGGAATACAACACTGGGATCGACAAACCCTGTCAGAGGCAGCCAAGAGTGAAACCTGCCGTTTAGAATTAAGTCGCCGTAAACGGTTATGGTCCAAATGCCCGGAGTAGGATCGATGAGCTTAATTGCCGTCAGCTGTCCGCCCGATCCTTCTATAGGATAATAATATGACAGCCGGACAGATGATTTCTCCAATATCATTTTAGTCAGTGTAACGTTTCCCGAGCGCGCCGGTATTCTGGGGATAAATTCACCCGTAGGAGAACGGATGGCTACCGAAATCCTATCCGATACTCCTGTCCAGATCGAAACAAAAAAATCCCCTGCGTTTTCTCCCACTTTTATATCTATATTCTGCGTTTCCCCTGTCGCCGCAATAACTCCATCCATATGGTGCCGTGCCTGGCTTTCGTTTCCTGCCGCAATGCAAAGACATACGCCGACTAAATCAGATATTCCTCTTAAATATTCCTGGAATATTGAATATTGATCATGACTTCCGAAATTGGTGCCTAATCCTATACATATGACCACCGGTCGGTTAAATCGTCTCGCCCTGTCCAGTATATATTCGATGCCAATCATGATTGCACTGGATTCATATGCATATTCCTGTGTTTTTGGCACGGCAAAAAGCTCAAGGTAATATGGTCTTGCTTTTCTGAGCTTTACGGCAATGATTTCAGCATCAGGCGCCGCACCGATGAAATCGTCCGTTTCCCGCCCGGCGGCCACTGATGCCAGAAAGGTTCCGTGCCCGGAAGTGTCTTCTTCGGGAACGATCTGCTTTGGATTGTCGCTTTGAAGAGCCGCGTTGATTTGATCGTTTGTATATTCCGTACCAATGTAAAATCCCTCCGGTGGCGGACCCTCTACAGTCTGGTCATAGATTGATATTATTTTGCTGCTTCCGTCCTCGTATTTAAAAACATCCAAAGTATAATCAATTCCGGTGTCCACAATACCGAAGATAACGCCCTGTCCTCTCAGATTCAGATATGGTTGATCATGAACCTGAGTAATACCGCTTATATCAAGAGTACCATTATCCAGCAAGCCGAAAACGAGTGATTGCACACTGATAAGCCCGGAGCCTAAGAGTTTTCTCAATTCTAAAAAAACATTCTCTTTAGAATACGCAATCAGATAGCGGCCCGCTAGCTGTTGAGCAATGGCTACTTCATATTGTCTGATTGCCGCCTCAGTAAATTCATTACTTCGTATGATAAAATCCACGGTATTAGGATCATAAAGCAGCTTTTGCAATAGTTCTTTATTTTCCGGACTGTTAATGTAGCTGTCTATATCAATACACTCCCTTACTTATTTATATGACATTTTTACTTATATACTGCATAAATTGATATTCTTCAATATTATGATATTAAAATATCTATGTTTCTCGCATAAGCTGAAAAGCTTGAAACAAATTAAGGCTTCCGTAACCCCAGCTGTTATTGGGGTATATCATGTTTTCGCTCCGGTTACAGCCTCGTATCATATAGGCGCGTATTTGATATGTGCTCAGAGAAGGATCATTTCCTTTGACTATGCCCCATTGAAGCATGAGGGCCGCGGCTCCGGCGGTTATTGCCGCCGCTGCGCTTGTTCCGTCCATTGTTCCTCGCCCGTAAGGATAAAAGCCTTCTACATTAACGCCGGGTGCGACAAGATCAGGAGCTAAATTCTCTATACGAGTAGGTCCCCGTGACGAATTTGCGTACAAACTGTTCAAAGTGGTATTATAAGCGCCGCATACAATAGCGCCTGTCATTGTCGCTGGGCCTGTAATCGTATAATTTGGGTTCGGAGAAAGGAATACAACGCTCGGATCGACAAATCCGGTAAGAGGCAGCCATGAATGGAATTTGCCGTTCAGAATCAGGTCGCCATAAACGGTTATGGTCCAAATTCCCGGTGTCGGACCAAAGAGCTTAATTGCTGTCAGTTGCCCGCCCGTTCCTTCTATCGGATAATAATACGCTATATCAACAGATGATTTTTCCAAGATCAGTTTGGTTGAAATAATTTCTCCCGAGCGTGCCGGTATTCTTGGGATAAATTCACCCGCAGGAGAACGGACAGCAACCGAAATTCTGTCAGATACTCCTGTCCATATTGAAACAAAAAAATCTCCTGCGTTTTCTCCAACTCTTATGTCTATGTTCTGTGTTTCCCCGGTTGCCGTAATAATATCATTCATATGATGTCTTGCCTGACTTTCATTTCCGGCCGCGACACAAAGGCAGACTCCTACCTGATCGGACACACCGCTCAGATATTCTTGAAATATGGAATATTGATCGTGACTTCCGAAATTCGTGCCTAATCCTATACATATGACCACCGGCCGATTTAAACGTCTCGCTCTGTCCAGTATGTATTCGACGCCAACCATTATGGCACTGGATTCATAAGCATATTCCTGCGTTTCAGGTACAGCATATAAATTAAGATAATAGGGTCTTGCTTTCCTGAGCTTTACGGCTATGATTTCGGCATCAGGTGCCACACCGATGAAATCGTCCGTCTCCCGTCCGGCGGCCACCGATGCCAGAAAGGTTCCGTGCCCGGAGGTATCTTCTTCGGGAACGATCTGCTTTGGATTGTCGCTTTGAAGGGCCGCGTTGATCTGTTCGTTTGTATATTCTGTGCCAATGTAAAATCTCTCCGGAGGAGGGCCCTCGACTGTCTGGTCATAGATTGATATTATTTTGCTGCTCCCATCCTCGTAACGGAAAACATCCAATGTATAATCTATTCCTGTGTCCACAATTCCGAAGATAACGCCCTGTCCCCTCAGATTCAAGTATGGCTGATCATGTACTTGTGTGATACCGCTCGAATTAAGGTTGATATTGTCAAGCAAGCCGTAAACAAGCGATAATATACTGATTAGCCCGGCGCCCAGCAGCTTTCTCATTTCGATAAAAACATCCTGTCTGGAATAAGCAATTAAATACCGTCCTCCAAACTGTTTTGCGATAGCAACTTCGTATTTTTTAATTATTGATTCGGTGAATTCATTACTTCGTATGACAAAATCCACAGTGTCAGGATCATAAAGCAGCTTTTGCAATAATTCTTTGTTTTCCGGACTGTTAATGTAGCTGTCTATATCAATACACTCCTTTACTGTTTTTAAACGGTAATAGAATAATGCTTTTATATGATTAAAATCCTATATGTCAAAAGTTTTAAATATGCGGCAGAGGTATATTGAATTGCCTTTTTAATAATATACGTTAATTGCCACATTAAAAACAATCCAACATGTCGCTATTTACATTTCTTTCATTATTTGAAAGGCCTGTATCAGATTGAGGCTTCCGTAACCCCATCTGTTATTGGGATATGTCATATTTTCGCTCCGGTTACATCCACGGATCATATAAGCTTTTATGTGATATGTACTCATGGAAGGATTGTTTGCTTTGACTATTCCCCATTGAAGCATCAAAGCCGCGGCGCCTGCGGTTATTGCTGCCGCCGCGCTGGTTCCGTCCATTGTTCCGCGCCCATAAGGATAAAAGCCATCTATATTAACACCGGGCGCAACAAGATCGGGAGATAAATTTCCAATACTTGTCGGTCCCCAGGATGAATATGAGTATAGACTGTTCAGGCTGGAATTATAAGCGCCACAGACAATGGCTCCTATCATCGTTGCCGGGATGGTTACGGTATAATTTGGATTGGGAGCAAGGAATATTATACTCGGATCAACAAACCCTGTCATGGGCAGCCACGCATTGAATTTACCGTTTAAAATGATTTCTCCGAAAACAGTAATCGTCCATGTTCCCGGCGTTGGATTGATGAGTTTAATTGCCGTAAGCTGTCCGCCCGTACCTTCTATCGGAAAATAATATGATATACCGATGGATGCTCCTTCCAATAACAACTTTGTCGTAAAAATGCTTCCTGAATGAGCGGGTATTCTCGGTACTAATTCACCGGTTGGCGAACGGATTGAAACTGAAACTCTGTCTGACACACCTGTCCATATTGAAATTAAGGCGTTCCCTGTGTTTTCACCAACTATTATATCAATATCTTGAGTTTCGCCGGTTGCCGTGATCAGACCTTCTGCATGATGCTTTGCCTGGCTTTCATTTCCCGCCGCAATACAAAGGCAAACGCCTTTAAGGTTGGATACATTGTTTAGATACTCTTCAAATATTGTATAACCATCATGGCTTCCGAAATTAGTGCCGAGACCAAGACAAATGACGACGGGTTTGTTAAGACGACTCGCTTTTTCCAATATGTATTCAATCCCTATCATGACGTTGCTGGATTCAAAAGCATAATTTTGTGCTTCTGGCACGGAAAATAAATCGAGGTAATAAGGTGCTGCTTTCCTGAGCTTGACGGCTATGATCTCGGCATCCGGTGCAGCGCCGATGAAATCGGCCGTTTCCCGTCCGGCAGCCACCGATGCCAGAAAGGTTCCGTGGCCGGAGACATCTTCCTCCGGGATAAGCTGTTTAGGATTATCGCTTTTAAGAGCAGCGTTGATTTGATTGTTTGTATATTCCGTACCGAAATAAAATCCTTCCGGAGGACGGTCTTCAATTGTTTGGTCATAAATTGATACTATCTTGCTGCTTCCATCCTCATACCGAAAGATATCCAATGTGTAATCAATTCCGGTGTCTACAAACCCGATAATGACTCCTTCACCTCTTAAATTCAGATATGGCTGATCATGAACTTGAGTAATACCGCTTGATTTAAGGCTTATATTATCAAGTAATCCGAGAATTACTCCCCTGATACTTATCACCCCTGCGCCCAGCTTTTTTCTTATATCTGAAAAAATATCCTGCTTGGAATAACATATTGTATATTGTCCTAAAAGTGTTTTCGCCAATGCTATATCATATTTATTTATTAATGTTTCTGAATACTGGTTTTTGCGTATGACAAAAGCCACTGAGTCCGGATCCAAAAGCAACTTCTGTAATAAGCATTTATTCTTTTCGCAATCTATATAGCTGTCCAAAATGATATACTCCCTTACTGGTTATATAACACGAGATCATCCATGGTATCACATAGATTAAGTGTTCCGTATCCCCATATAGGATTAGGATATTTTATGGGGAATTTTCTTTCGGCGTTTCTGCATAAAAAGGCTTTTATTCTCTGCCCGTACAGGAAGAAGTCGTTTTTCTGATTTTCACCCCATTCCATCATGAGTGCTGCCGCTCCGGTAACAAAAGGCGCGGCAATACTCGTGCCGCTGAAGCTGTCATATCCTCCGCCGACAGCGGCAGTTGTTATATCTATTGCCGGAGCAACCAGATCCGGCTTTTGCCCATATGTCCAATATCCTGTGCCTCGTCCGGAAAATTCGGCGCAGGTATTTAGAATTGCGGAATATCCGCCGACAGCGATAACTCTGAATGATGTAGCAGGAAGTGTTATTGTGTTTTCAATACTTGGCACAAGAAAAGCGGTTTTTTCTGTGACCATATCAGTCATAGGAAGCCATATATCAAAATTGCCGTCTACAATTTTCGTCCCGGTAATTGCGAGCCGCCATATTTCCTGATTCATTGAACCGGATACGCTTTGCAGCGAAATATATATTTCCTGATTGAAGTTATAATGATTTGGCTGACCGTAAAGGATCATTATTTTAACATTGCCTAATGTTACTTGTTTCACGCGTTCAAAAGCGTTTATTACTCCTGTTGAAATTCCTGACGGAGTAAATAACTCAATTTGAAATGAATCGGCAAAATTTTTCCATAAGGTCATATAAAGCTGACTTATATTTTCACCGATGGAGAATTCTACATTGTCAGTTTGCAGTTGCTTCAATTGGTTGTGATAATGATGCCCCGCGCTTCCTTCATTTCCGGAGGCCACACAGATGACGTTTTTCCATCTCTGCGCGGCTGAATCAAGGTAACCCTCGAAAAGTGAAGTGCCGTTATGCGCCCCGTCATTTGTTCCGTAGCTTATATTAATCGCAATCGGTTTCTCTACGCCTTGCGCTATATCAATGCAGAATTTCACTCCCCGCATGATTTCCGTACTTTTTGCAAAACCGGGTTTATCAGAACCGAGTTTTACTATTATTATTTCAGCTTGTGGAGCCACTCCGATGTTATCTCCATTGCTGGCTCTGCCGTTTCCCGCTGCGACTCCGGCGACAGCTGTTCCGTGTCCAAAAAAATCCTGTTCAGGTACAATTGATAATGGATTATCGCTCGCAAGCGCCAGATCAATATCAGCTTTTGTATAAAGGTGACCGTTTTTGAATCCCGAGGGCGGAGAGATGTCGGCAGCAGTTTGATCCCACAGGTACATAATACGGCTTGTTCCGTCAGGTTGTCGAAAATCCGGATGCGTATAATCAATGCCGGAATCTATTATTCCGATAAATACTCCTTTGCCTGACAGATTATAACCGCTTTCAAGCTGAACAGGACTGATGCAGGCGGCGTCAAGGCTGCGTTCCAATTGATAAGTGACCGTTTTTGGCAGCTCATAATATTCAATTTGACTTAGTTGTATAATTGTGGGAATACGATAAGCGGGCAATGTCAAGATTGCGTAATTTTCATTTAATTCTTCAGCGGAGGCTTCCAGTTTTTCTGCGATTTCATCAAGGCTGCCGTGATATTTTATTATAACTTCTATATTTTGTTCCGGATCGAAGCCCTGGAATTGCCTTATTAATTGTTCCCGTATATCCATTGTTTTTCTCCTTTGGTAATAATCCCGTGTTATGGACACGTTTATTTCCACGCAAATATTATCTATAAGACAACTTTAAAAATTGCCGATAATAAACTGTGACTGTAATTAATAAAAAGTAATAATAAGAAAGCAACAGTCATAAAATTCAATTACGGAGGTGATAATTATGAATAGAAATAATGAGGAAGTGGACACCGGTTATCTAAATGTCAGTGTTAAGTCTGTTCGCAACGCACAGCCTATTCCAGATGCAAAAGTAACTGTATCCAAACCAAATACGGTTGTTGAAGTGTTGAATACAGACTCTGCCGGTCAAACTGAAACCATTCCGCTCGGAGCGCCGCCTGTGGAATATTCAGAGGAAGTGCTCGGCGTGAAACCTTATTCGGAATATCAGGTAGATGTTGAGGCTCCCGGATATGAACGTGTCACAGTTAACGGAGTACAGCTGTTTTCAGAGAGTACCGCGATACAGGATATACGTCTTTTTGCGACCAATACACCCGGGACGCAGGAAATAACTATCGAGCAACATACATTATGGGGAACATTCCCGCCAAAGATACCCGAGGCTGAGGTCAAGCCGCTTCCCGACGGCAATGGCTATATCGTGCTTCCCCAACCGGCAATTCCTGAATATATGGTCGTACATTTGGGAGTGCCGAATGATAAAACCGCAAGAAATGTCTGGATTCCTTTCAAGGATTATATTACAAACGTTACCTGCTCGGAAATTTATTCCACTTGGCCAGTACAAACTATACGCGCCAATATTTTAGCTATATTATCTTTTGCGTTGAATCGTGTATATACCGAATGGTATCGTGGGAAGGGCTATGATTTTACAATAACAAACAGCACCGCTTATGATCTCATGTTTGTTTACGGACGCAATTATTATTACAATATACAAAATATTGTCGATGATTTGTTTACAACTTATGTAACCAAACCCGGTATACGACAACCGCTTTTTACTCAATTTTGTGACGGTTCACGGGTAACCTGCGATGGCCTTGAGCAATGGGGCTCAAAAAGTATGGGAGACCAGGGAAAGGATGCCCTCACGATCCTGCGTTCATATTATGGCTCAAATGTATACCTGAAGCAGGCCGATAAGGTTCAGGGCGTCCCGATTTCTTATCCCGGTGAAGCGCTCAGAATCGGATCCTCCGGTATGGATGTACGTACTATTCAAACACAGCTGAACAGCATATCCGATAACTATCCGATGATTCCGAAGATCAAGGTAGACGGTATCTACGGTCCGAAAACCGCCAATGCGGTAAAAACCTTTCAGAAAATATTTTATTTGCCGGCTACAGGAGTTGTAGATTTCGCGACATGGTATAAAATATCCAATATTTATGTTGCCGTTAATCGTTTGTCTGAATTAGGATGATATACTATTAACTCGGCATTTGAATAATTACCGCTCACAGAGAGAAAAGGCTCTAATATATAGGTTTTTTCTTTTATAAAAACAAAAATTGTTTAATGCCGTTTTAATAATTACTTATGTCTTTCAACAAGCTCAATCGTTTCATACATGATTTTCCTGCTGTCGATATTTATCCAATGATTATTAGGCAAATACTCCGGATGGCGTACGCATATGCAATACATGATTCTATTTCCGCTTGATTTGTCAACGGTATCAGAATCTATTGCGTCATATAAAGGCAGCTCGACCGGTATTGTGCGTCCGGACAAATCGGTTTGTCCGTGATAGATAACGATATGATTTCCGCACATACCGCGGTAAACAATAACATCAGCTTTTGATACCGGATTATGTCTCTTGTCTTGAGAATACACTTCGATAAACAGGCGGCATACTCCTTTGTTATTATCGGGATACAGCTGGTAAAACGGAGTGGGAGCCGGATCATATGCTTCGGACATTGTGGCTAAATGAAAATAAAATATTATACCGTTTGAAATGCCAAACGCAAATTGATCGGGATGATCGAACATCAGATCGGCATCACCCTTGTTTGTTATAAATCCCATTTCGATAAGGATTACGGGTATGGCATTTCTAACGGAAGAATGAAAGCCCGGATTTATATAAACGCCGCGGTTCTGCAGCTTTGTCGTAATATATAGCTGTTCCAGAATTGTCTCAGCAAGCGGCTTCGCATCGGGAGAAGATACAATACAATCTGAACCTGTCGCGTACGGATCTGTTGAAGCGTTTGTATGTAAGCTTATAATATAATCCGCTCCCCACCTCCTTGCATCGTCGATCCGCACAGACGACGAGCTTGATCTTGAATAACCCAGCTGTATATCAGGTGAATTTCGCGATAAACGAGTTTCAAAACCGTTATCATTCAGTATTGCGGCAATCAGCAGCCCGATTTCATATGTAAGCTCATGTTCACGGTATCCGTGACCTTCTGCTCCGGCATCAGTATTATTAGGGTTATGCCCCTGATCAATATATATTTTCATGACTAGATAACCTCCGGCATAGTTTCTATAATAAGTATATGGTAAAACGGACATTATGTTAAACGAGAGCGCGATAAAAAATCGGCTGTATCTTTGCGCATGATTTGCGCTTTGACACAGCCGGTTCTTAAGCTATTATCTATAACAATCGATTAAAACCCTATCACATATTATTAAAACGGCATTTAGAGAGAAAAGCCCATATACCAGAGTCTTTTCTCTCATTAAGCTATAATTATTTAAATGCCGAGTTAATAAATAAATTTATAATACTATTGCAAAATGGTCATTGGTGTGCTATAATTATAACGAACGTTAAATATAAGGAATATGTATTATGGTCGATAAAGATTTAAAAGAGCGAATTAAAGAAGTGGCTGTTGAGCATTTCAACAGAACAGGATACTATGGAACAACCATACGCAACATAGCAAGCGATGTGAATTGTTCCTTGCCGATGATTTATTATTATTACAAGAATAAAAAAGAATTGTTTGATGAAATTATAAAAAAAGATTATTTTAATCTTTTAAAAAGGCAAGCTTTGCTCTTGAAAATCAACAATATAATAGATTTTTATACGAAGTTCGTATATGATCTGAACGACCTGAGCAACTATGATAAACAAGTTTACCGACTTGGTATCAAGGTTTATCTGTCCTTTGACGGAGATGAGGAACTAATGAAACTCATGGATGAGTGGGAAAAGACCATACTTCCCAGACACTATAAAATTCTGCAGCCATATCTGATGAATACGAATAACGATACGGTAATTACTCGAACTCTGGTGCACTTATTGGAAACAATGATCGAAAACATCATCGTGAAAAATAGATATCTGTCTGAAAAAGAGATTCGGGAAGAAATCGATGTTGTCCTTCGCGGATGCGAATAATTTATATATAAGCTGACAATTTAACGCAAAATCAGCCGGCATATGAAAATGCCGGTTAATATTTACCTCGATATCTAACGAACGTTATTAAAAATCAATGAGATATTGGTTTATAATATTTATTGCCGCGCTATTAAAACGGCATTTAAATAAGCCTTGTTTCATAAGAGAGAAAAGCCCATACACCAGAGTTTTTCTCTCTATAAGCGGTAATCATTTAAATGCCGAGTTAATAATAATAAATTGAAAAGGAGATGCAGAAGTGAAAATTGAAAAAAGGCTTGCATTGCTGCAAAACACATATGCAGCATCAGTCGCAGAAACGGTCAACACATATGAAAAGTTAAAAGCGCTGGAGGTAGTTGTTGAGCGAAGAAAAGAAAGGCAGATGCAGACAGCGCCTTATCTTAATCAGCAATTGAGCATTGAATGCATTGAAGACGTTTTCTATAAGCTTTCGGAGGTCTATGGCTGCGCAGACTGGTCTTTGGAGAAAACTGATGATGTTTACATAGCTACTGCAACATCGTGTAAGCTCTGTGCGTTATCAAAGAAGATGGGAGGAGCAAACCCATGTAATGGATGGTGTCTTGATCCGATGATCGCCATGTTATCCGCCGTTGGTAAAATGGACTCTAAGAAAATTTCAGTTGAAAGCACTTTAATGAGCAGTGACAGATGCAGAGTTATTATTAAAACAGCAATTCAATAATAATTATTCGGCTCACATTGTGAGACACACATGAAAAAACAGCAGCCAAGTCATCGCCTTAGCTGTTGTTTTTCGCTTCTTGTTTATACTACATCCATACAGTATGGTGAACCGCTTTGAAATAAAAGCGGTTTGCTTTATTTCTTCAAATGTTCATACCCATAGTCTTTAGCCGAAATTTCACGATAAACCATAATCATATTGAACGCTGTGTTTTTTAATCCGTTTTCAGGAAAATCAAAGATATTATGAAAATGAGAACTATCATTCAGCAAAAAGACAAACTTTGAGCTATCTGATGTATTATAGAACGGAACAATTGTCCCGGTATCAAGCTTTACGCCCGGCCAGCCTTGAGCCACCATGAACTCTGACCAATTCCATTGAGTCTTATTTTGAATGTGATTCTCGATGAGTGCTCCGATGGAATCATAATCCAGAGCCTTCCAATCATTAAATCCTGCATAATTGGAACCGGCAAGCTCGGACATATATGTCGTAACTTGATTTTTCGTTTTGCCTGCCATTATAAAATCATCACCGGAGTTTCCAAACTCAATATTTTTTGAATAATACATGCCATCCCATTTTGCATCAACAACGATATTTTTCTCTATAGGAAGAACCATGAGCGCTTCTTGCTGTTCCAGATGGGATTTATATCGATTAATACAGTCCATTATTATTGCAGCATTGTCCCCGGTTTTTTGTTCTGTGGCGTGATAATACTCAACCTGAAGAATAAGAATAGCATCCTGATATTGTCTGAAGAAATCGTATTGCGCCTTGACTTTGTTATAGTCATCAGAATCCAGATAGCGGTCTTCATAAACGATCTCGTGCCAAAGAGTTAGAAGAGGTTTTTCACCGGCCAAACCTACAAGCTGGTTGTGAATCACATCCGCGTTATCGATAATTTTCGATTCAATCCTGTTTATAAGACTCTGTCTTGCTGTCTCGGGATTTGCGGGCGGATTAGTTATAAAATTGTTTAAATCCCTTCGTATACTGTATACACTAGAAATCAGATCATTTAACTGCAGTACTCGATTCCCGTAATCAGACAAAGCCTGCTGATGCGTTAGTTGTTTAAGCATATCTTTCAGCTGTGTGACGATATTGTCAAGCTGATTGCTGATTGCGTCAAGCTTTATAGACATTTTCGTCATTTCTGCTTTCATATCAGCCATGCCATCCTGGATTTTCGCCAGTTCCTCGGCGGTATGGTCTTCTTCGCCGAAGTTGATCCCGGCTTTGTCAAGTCCCCAGCCCATCAGTTCGCCGCCGACATAGGACACTGCACCCTCTGCAAGCGTAGTTGCCAGCCAAGAGGCGGCACCTTGCAGCATTATGGATTCCTGAAATGGATGAGTTTTACCGGAGTCAATCTCAATCAGAAGCTTTTCTATAAAAGGATTTATTCCGCCGTTTTCACTGGCTTCTTTCAAAAATTGATCATTGTTGAAATATTCATTTGAAATCTGCGTCCCGCTCGGAAGATCAAACCATTCCGGTATTTCCAGAAGATTTTTTACCGCAAGAAAAGCGTCGGTAAGACTTGCTTCAGGATATTTGTCGAGATATGCGCTGACAATGGTTGTGACGGGATTTATGTAGATTGTATCTGATTCAGTGTTATAGTCACGCACATCAACGCTCAGTTTTCCTGAGAATTTCTCATTGTATATAGTGCCGTCTTCGGTGACAATTCTGAAGTCAGAGGGAAGAGCTGATGTTTTAATCAGCATTCTGCCCTGCTCGTCAGTAATAAGGTTATCTGATTTAAGAATTTGCTTGCCGCTTGTGTCGTATACGCTTAAAACAGCGGATGATACAGGCACGCCTGCATACACCAAGCTGTTTATCGTGCATTCATTACGGCTGCAACCGACAGATATCATACAAGTGAGCGTGAGAGCAAAGCATAAAGTATAGGAAATAATCTTTTTTAACCGTTTGATAATCATCATTTTACCTTTTTCAAATATATTTGGACAATATTTTGTCCACTTGTCCACTTGTCCAGATGTATAGCTAAAAGCATATACACATCTAGATTAACAAATAACATTTTAACACAATATACATAGTCTGTCAAGTAATCTGTAACAAAGCATGACATTTTAAAAATTTCATCAATTATTTTTATTTAGTTGGCTTAAAACTGTGGGTAAGGTCTGACATCCAGAAAAACGGAAGTGCCGCGCACTGCATAACCACTGAAAATATTACCAGCCACATGGGCGATAAATCATAAAGAACGCCCATCATCCAGCTTCCCAGAAACCAACATATACCAAAAGCAGTCTGGAAAATACCGAAACCGGAGGAACGGCTTTGCTTTGGTACGATACTTGACACAGCAGCTTTTAGTATTGATTCCTGCGCCCCCATGCCGATACCCCATAATGCGACACCGAGAAACAGCGCCCATCGCGACGTAACCGAGAAAATCAGAATAGCAAACGGCGCAGAAATAAGAGTGGATAACATCAAAACTCTGATACCGCGTTTATCAAACAGCCATCCGAAAAAGAGAGCGGAAAAAGCGTCCACTGCCATAGCTCCCGCATAAATCAGCGGTAATGTATCAGTAGAAATGAGTCCGGTCCGGGCGGTATGCATAGTTATCATAGTAAAATCCAGAAAGCCGGCGGCAAATAAGCTGATGGCGATGATATAAAGAATAAACGAACGGTTCATTCTGAAAGGTACAGTTTCTTTCGCGGCAGGTTCGAATTCTTCCGGATTCGGATAACGCTGTTTTGCGATCAGCAGTAAAATTACGGTTATTATGGCGGGAATACCGAGTATTGCAAAACAGATTTTATACGTGGTAAAATGATCTTTGCTTTTATTCAGGAGCATAACTATAAAGAGCAGAACCGGTCCGAGAAACGCGCCGATCTGATCAAGGAACTCCTGTATGGCAAAACCCTTTCCGGCACCGGTTTGCGATGTGGCGAAGGATAATATCGTATCCTTCGCAGGTTTCTTGATGGCCTTACCTGCGCGCTGCACAACAATCAGCATACATGCCAGCAGCCAGCCGCCGCGCCCGACCAGAGCCAACGCGGGAATAGCCATACAGTCTATCAGATAACCCAAAACGGTCAACAGCCAGTATTTTTTCGTCCTGTCCGTTATCCAACCGGTGACGAGCCGAAGGGAATAGCCTATAAGCTCACCAAGACCGGACACAAAGCCTATGGCCGCAGCGGAAGCTCCTGCAAGACTAAGAAAATCTCCAAGTATACTTGCCGCTCCTTCGTGGGTCATATCGGAAAACAAGCTTACGATACCCATTAATAAAATAAAACCCAAAGCTGCCTTTTTCATAAATGCTTTTTTATCCATGCCGTTCACTTCCTCTATTTTTCATTATATATTATAACATTTATGCCGGTATCATCAATGCTTTTTCATAGCTTCAGTAACGGCAACTGTAACCGTAACCACGATGGTAACGCGGTCGTTTACCTGTGCCAAGAAAGTCCATCATGAAATTATTGTGGATTATGCTCATTATGCAAATCTTAACTTACATCATTCCCCGAACAGGTTTATTTGCGACATTATAAAGAACAGAGCTGTGCCAATTACTAAAACACAAGTTATTTGCTTCGGGCTTTTATATAAAACCATAATTGTCGCTGCCCATAGAATCAATTCCGGAATATAGCTGATATCAAAATACCAAAATCCAAAATAGAACGCCTGCCGTGCAAACATCATAAAAACAACTGCCGAAATACAGACTGATACAACATGAGTTCCTTTTGCGTACCAGCATACTGCTCCTAAAAACAGTGATAATACTGTCATGGCTATCCAAATCATCATATATGACTTTGGAAAAAAGCCGGCTATTTTTATTGTATATATATAATAACTGCCTACCATACCTATAAAAAACATAAAGCTATTTAAGGCAGCTCTTAATGGTGTCTTTGAATAGACAGATATACAGACGCCAATAAACATCCATACACCCATACGTGAAAAGAAATTATTCAAATCCAAAGCTTCTAAAAATGCTGGCAGCAAATTGCTCGGAGTCACATCCAATGCTTTTGAAATTATGCCAAGTGCAATTCCAATAGCAAATATAATTGATGAATATATATAATTTTTTTATAAACAGACAAGCATTCTGGCGTTCGGATTTTATTTAAATTCTCTAAAATAACAGCCTCCGGTTACATTAATTATTTCAATTTCATCCTGTTGAATTATAGCATAAATATTTACTTTTTCAATAGCTATTCTCTGACAAAGGTACAAAATATAGAACACTAAAGCAATATTTTCTATAAAATGCTCTAAACATATTGACAAAACTTGATTTGACGCATATAATAACAACATATCAAATAATTATGATATGAGGTGATCACTTGGAAACTATATATGAAAAAAACGCAAAGATATTCAAAGCGTTTTGTGATGAAAAGCGTTTGCAAATTCTTGAGCTACTGCGTGGCGGAGAAAAATGCGCCTGCGTTTTACTTGAGCAACTGGACTTGGGGCAGTCGGGACTTTCTTACCATATGAAGATTCTGGTTGAGTCAGGCGTTGTAGAGAGTAGGCAGAAGGGCAAATGGACACACTATACAATAAGTGAACAAGGCAGTGCTTATGCCGGTATTCTGCTGAAGGAACTGACGACACCGAATGCGGTTACATTAGAAAAAAATTGCTGCAAAAAATAAGCCATCTGACGATGGCTTTAAAACAGCGAAACACATCAAAATTATTTGATATTATTGTCCTTTTATTGAAAGTGAGGTTTATACGCTATGCAAATACTAAAGTTAATTTGGGATTTTTTCCAGAATCAAATACTTGGAATGAAATGGCTAAATGAATTAATCGGCAGCGGTCTTCAAGCATTAGGTTTTGACACCATAAACCGCTGGATTGGAAGCATTCAGTTTTTCGCATATGACGTTATAAAAATCACGATACTGCTGTGTTTTCTCATATTTCTTATCAGTTATATACAAAGCTATTTTCCACCTGAGCGAAGCAAGAAGATTTTAGGGCGTTTTCATGGTATCGGAGCGAACTCTGTCGCAGCCTTACTTGGAACAGTAACGCCATTCTGTTCATGCTCATCAATACCGCTATTTATTGGCTTTACATCCGCCGGACTGCCTTTGGGCGTGACATTTTCATTTTTGATATCTTCTCCAATGGTTGATCTTGGTTCTTTGGTTCTCCTGATGAGTATTTTCGGCGCAAAGGTCGCTGTCATCTATGTGATTGTAGGGTTAATTGTCGCCATCGTCGGCGGTACACTTATCGAGAAACTACACATGGAAAAGCATGTTGAGAGCTTTATACTAACTGCAGGCAGCGTAGATATAGAATCCCCCGATTTGACAAGAAAAGACCGCCTTGTATATGCAAAAGAGCAAATGCTTACAACCTTTAAAAAAGTATTCCCATATATCTTGATAGGTGTTGGCATAGGCGCTGTCATCCACAATTGGATACCCGAAGAATGGGTTGCGGCCGTACTTGGCAGCAATAATCCTGTTGGAGTAATACTGGCAACACTCATAGGCATACCGATGTATGCCGATATATTCGGTACAATTCCGATTGCGGAAGCACTGCTTTCCAAAGGCGCTCAGCTTGGCACTATCCTGTCTTTCATGATGGCGGTCACAACACTGTCTCTGCCGTCAATGATTATGCTGCGAAAAGCTGTTAAACCAAAGCTCCTGGCGTTGTTCATCGCCATATGTACCATTGGCATCATCATCGTGGGCTACTTTTTTAACGCAATTCAATCATTTATTATCTAGGAGGAACTGTTATGGCTAAAACATGGTATCCCGTTATCGATTACTTGACCTGTGTAGAATGCGGCACCTGTATCGCAAAGTGTCCCCATGGTGTATATGACACATCGAAAGCGCCATCACCTGTTGTAAAGAACCCTGAATCCTGCGCAGACCATTGCTATGGATGCGGCAACCGTTGTCCGGTAGGAGCGATAACTTATGTAGGCGAGGACACAGGCTGGACACCGCCAAACGGAGAACTACCAGAGGAAGAATCCTGCTGTTCCTGCGGGTGTGAAACGGCTTCTGAAAAGAAGGTTATTATTGAATATCTTTATCTTGATCTGCAGACCTGTGACCGCTGTATTGGAACGGACAACGTACTTGACGAGGTCATGATGACGATTACCCCGGCATTAAAAATCTCGGGCTTTGAAGTAGAATATAATAAAATTGATATGAAGACAGCGGAAATTGCAACGCAATATAAGTTCCTTTCTTCTCCTACAATTCGTGTAAACGGTCAGGACATCTGTAAATCGGTTGCTGAAAACAGCTGCGGCTGCTGCAGTGACATCAGTGGAACCGATGTGGACTGTAGGGTGTTTGAATATAACGGGGAATCGTATGAAGTGCCGCCAAAAGAAATGCTCGCCGAAGCCATCCTAAGTGTTGTATTTGGGCAACTTGAAACTGGCTGTTCCTGTGGCGAGTATCAACTACCCGAAAATCTGAGAGACTTCTTTAATGGAAAGAAAAGCAAATCCGGATGTTCATGCGGAGGTAATTGTTGCTGATGGATAATAAAAAAACTGATAAGAAAAAGCTATTCGTTAAAATATTGGTTCCGGTATTGATTGCGGTGTCTCTTACTGTTATCTGGATAGTAAAAACGCATCCGACACCTACTCAGATTGATGAAAACGGAAACATAGCAGACTTTGTTCTTGAGGCGGAATCAATCGACCTTGAAGCATTAAAAGCTTATGGCTTGCCGATTATTATTGATTTCGGATCGGACTCATGTATCCCGTGCAAGGCAATGGCCCCCGTTCTTCAGACCATGAACGCCGAAATGCAGGGCAAGGTCATTATTAAGTTTGTTGACGTCTGGAAGCATGCCGGAGCGGCGGACGGTTACCCGATACAGTATATTCCGACGCAGATTTTTTTCAACACAGACGGGATACCATACGTTCCGAGCAACAATATTGGTATTGAATTTACTATGTATGATTACAAAGATACCGGGGCACATGCCTTCACGGTACATCAAGGCGGTCTGACCGAAGATCAGATGCGGGTAATTCTTGCTGACATGGGAATTAAATGATGACAGAATTACTTGAAAACTTATCAAACCTTATTAACACAAGCGGCTGGCTGGCGCCGATTCTCGCCCTTTTTGCTGGTATTCTTACTTCATTTACTCCCTGTTCGCTGTCAAGTATTCCCCTTGTTATCGGCTATGTGGGTGGTATCGGTCAGAGGAACACGAAAAAAGCTTTTTGGCTTTCTGTGACCTTCGCCGCGGGTGCTGCGGTTACTTTCACCGTACTTGGAGTTTTTGCTTCCCTCGCCGGGAAGATGATCGGATACGGGGCTTCATGGTGGTACATCATTCTGGGGGTTCTTATGATTTTGATGGCGCTGCAAACCTGGGGCATATTTGAGATTATCCCGTCAAGTTATCTCATATCGAAGAACACAAAAAAGGGTTTTATAGGCGCGTTCATCGCTGGTATACTTGGCGGCATCTTTTCGTCGCCCTGCTCCACGCCTGTACTTATTGCGCTACTTGCCATTGTTGCCGGAAAAGGCAATATTATTTGGGGTATACTATTATTACTACTTTATTCTATCGGACACGGAATACTCGCCATTGTCGCCGGAACATCGATAGGCTTTATGCAAAAGCTGTCTTCCAGCGAAAAATATGGTAAGGCAAGTATCATGTTAAAAATAGTGATGGGTTCATTGATTTTACTCATTGGTTTTTATCTATTCTATCTTGGAATCTAATAATTTATAAAGGAGATATTGATTATGGCACTGTTCGGAAAGAAAGACAAAGAGGAAAAAACAACTTCATGCTGCTGCGGCGGTAATTGTAATGCGGAAAGCATGGCAAAAGCTGAAAACGCAAAAACAGAGGGTGCGGGCGTTAAGGTCTTAGGCAGCGGCTGCGCGAAATGTAATCAACTTGAAGCAGCTACAAAAGCCGCTTTAGAACAGCTTGGCATGGACACGACGATCGACCATGTGACTGATTTTTCACAGATCGCGGCATATGGCGTTATGTCTACCCCTGCACTCGTTGTAGATGGTAAAGTGGTTTCCTACGGCAAGGTTCTTAAAACAGAAGAGGTTGTAAAAATTCTACAAAAGGTCAGATAATTGGTCACCCCGGAAAGAACATCAGATCCTTTCCGGGTATTCCATTTTTATCGGTCTTGCGCTGGCAATTCTGAGTACCGAAACAATTACAAATTTTCTCGGAATGCGCTCAGAAATTTGGGGCGTGCTCGGAGCTACGATTATTGAGTCTGTTACGCTGATACCGGGATTAATCGCGTTCCCGTTGGTTGTCGCGCTACTTAAGAACGGTGCGGGATACATGCAGATCGCAGCGTTCGTCTCCACGCTCATGACGGTTGGCGTTGTAACACTGCCGCTTGAGATAAAGACCTTTGGAAAACGTGCCACGATAGTTAGAAATATTGCAGCTTTTGTGTTTTCTTTGATTGCCGCGGTTGTGATTGGAGTGGTGCTGTAATGATAGTGTTTATTAAGCGGTACAAAGCATTTCTACTGATTCTCATTAATATAGCGGTAGGCACTGCTTTGCCGGATATTGCACTGAAATCTCTAAGTCTTACGAAACAGAACTTCATCGAAAATACAATCAGGCAATGAAAGCCGCCGAGGAATCGGCGGTAAACAAGGTAAACAAAGAATACGCCGATAAAAAAGTAAGCCCGGAATTTTCGCAGGCAGTCGAAACGGTTCGATATAAAAATGTAATGGCGGACGCTTTCAATGTGTTCACATCGTCGGCGGTCATTTTGCTCGACCACTATATCAGCACTGTGTTTACAAATGGCTTCAAAGCACAAGTTGTCGGCGTCAGCAAAGAAGCTGCGCACCGCTATAAGCTTACACTCGATTGCCTGTTGTAGCGTAGAATTTACGAGTTTGGGAAATATAGTCCCCTTAACATTGACATTGAACAGCTCAAAAAGCTCAAGGTTGCTTGTGTTATTTCAACGGCGGCAAATGATGACCCGCGTCAGAAATATTACACACTTCACTTTTGTGGAGCGCGCTTCATTTTAGACATGAGATGTAGATGCCTATACCAGTGATGATATAATCGCAAATATACATGAGTTTGAAAAACATTGTGGCACAACGGTTGAACGAATCAATCAAGCCTGGTTGGCCACCATTGCATAATTGCATTTTTATCAAAGTGGATGGTTAGACTTTGCTGCAAAAAAATGTTTATAAACTCACAAGATGATTAAAATCAACGACTAAGCTGTGAATCATTTACGTTAACTTCTAAATTAATTCATGCTATAAATTATGGGTTGCAGCAAAAAAATTACAAGAACCCCCGGCGCGATTGCGCCGGGGGTTCTCTATGTGAATTGAATTAACTCACATTATTTATTGTTATATTTGCTTCTCTTTACATAAGAGGTATGGAGAATTTCATGCGACTTGTGGCTTCCTGGAGCGCCGAGATATGTGTCGTATATTTCCTTGATCACCGGATTTTCATGGCTCTTGCGGAGCGTCATCGCTTCATCCTCGCTGTAGAGCGCTTTCGCGCGGAGCGAACGTATATCGGTGAAGTTGCGGACGTAACCTGGCTGATAAGGCTGACCGCCGCCGTTTACGCATCCGCCCGGGCATGCCATGACCTCGATGAAGTCATACTGCGATTCGCCGGATTTTACTCTGTCAAGAAGCTTTGAAGCGTTTTCAAGGCCCGAGGTTACGGCAACGCGAACTTTCTGTCCGTTGAGGTCGTATTGGGCTTCCTTTACGCCTGCTATGCCGCGTACTTCGGTGAATTCGGGCTTGTCAAGCGTTTTGCCTGTGACGATCTCGTATACCGTACGTAAAGCCGCTTCCATAACACCGCCTGTCGCGCCAAAGATGTGTCCGGCGCCTGATGCGATGCCGAAGACGGGATCGCAGGTTTCGTCAGGAAGCTCCGTAAACATAATGCCGGCTTTTTTGATCATTTCGGCAAGCTCGCGGGTAGTGAGAGAAACGTCGATATCCGGATATCCGGAGGCGTTCTCATCTTCGCGTTGGATCTCATATTTCTTTGCCGTGCAGGGCATGATGCTGACGGTAAATATATCTTTGGGATCGATACCGGCTTTTTCGGCATAGTATGTCTTTGTCATCGCGCCGAACATCTGTTGCGGGCTCTTGCAGGATGAAAGGTTGTCGATGAATTCGGGATAATAATGCTCGCAGAACTTGATCCAACCGGGAGAGCAGGAGGTGATAAGCGGAAGCTTTCCTCCGTTCTTAATACGGTTGAGAAGCTCCGTGCCTTCCTCAAGAATCGTAAGATCGGCGGCAGTATCAACGTCGAACACTTTGTCAAAGCCGAGTCTGCGGAGAGCGGCGATCATTTTTCCTTCGACGTTGGTGCCTATCGGCATGCCGAAGCATTCGCCGAGCTGTGCTCTGACAGAGGGAGCGGGCGCGACGATGACATGCTTTGTCGGATCGTTAAGCGCGGCCCAAACCTTTCCGGTGTCGTCTCTTTCGGTGAGAGCGCCGGTTGGGCATACGGCGATGCACTGGCCGCAGTTTACGCAGGAGGTTTCGGCAAGCGGCATATCGAATGGGCTGGCGATGTGGGTGTCATAGCCTCTTTCGACCGCGCCTATCACGCCGACATGCTGGTTCTGACGGCAGACCGCAACACAGCGGCGGCAAAGTATGCATTTGGAATTATCTCTGACGAGATGAATCGCGCTGTCTTCGATGTCTGGCTTTTTTGTGTCGGCATGGAATTTGTTCATGTCGACGCTGTAGTCACGGCAGAGAGCCTGAAGCTCGCAGTTGGTGTTTCTTGCGCAGGAAAGACAGTCGGTTCTGTGGTTTGAGAGCATAAGCTCAAGAGTTGTTTTGCGCGCAGTTACTATTTTGGGAGTGTTGGTGAAAACCTCCATCCCTTGGGTAACCGGATATACACAGGCGGCGGCAAAGCTGCGGGCGCCCTTGACTTCGACAACGCACATTCTGCATGCGCCGATGGCGTTGATATCTTTAAGATAGCAGAGAGTCGGAATCTTGACGCCTGCAATGCGTGCGGCTTCAAGAATCGTGGAACCGGCGGGCGCCTCTACCTCGGTGCCGTTAATTTTTAAAGTAACGGTATTCATATAATTAGCATCCTTTCTGATAATCGGCTCACGCCTTGGAGATTGCGCCGAACTTGCATTTTTCCATGCAGGCTCCGCATTTTATACACTTGGATTGATCTATGACATGCGGATTTTTAACGGTACCGGAAATGGCACCGACCGGGCATATCTTAGCGCAGAGCGTACAGCCCTTGCATTTTTCAGGATCTATTGTAATCCGTGCAAGAGCCTTGCATTGTCCGGCGGGGCAGCGTTTTTCATATACATGCGCTTCGTATTCATCTCTGAAATAACGGAGCGTGCTGAGAACGGGGTTGGGAGCGGTCTGACCGAGACCGCAGAGAGCGCTGGCCTTGATGCTGTAAGCGAGCTCTTCAAGCTTTTCAATATCTCCGTCCTCGCCGTTACCGGAGGTGATCTTTTCAAGGATTTCGAGCATCTTGCGTGTTCCGATACGGCACGGAGTGCATTTACCGCAGGATTCATCGACGGTAAATTCCAGGAAGAATTTTGCGATATCGACCATACAGTTATCTTCATCCATTACGATAAGTCCGCCGGAGCCCATCATGGAGCCTATTGATATCAGTGAATCGTAATCGATCGGAGTGTCAAGGTGAGATGCGGGAATGCATCCTCCGGAGGGACCGCCGGTTTGCGCGGCTTTAAATTTCTTTCCGTTGGGTATGCCTCCGCCGATATCGTATATAATCTCACGCAGCGTCGTACCCATCGGTATTTCGACAAGACCGGTATTGGTTATCTTGCCGCCGAGCGCGAAGACCTTTGTGCCCTTTGATTTTTCAGTACCGATGGAATTGAACCACTTGGCGCCTTTAAGAATTATTTGCGGAATATTCGCGAGCGTTTCGACATTGTTTATTATCGTTGGCTGACCGAAAAGACCTTTTACAGCCGGGAACGGAGGACGGGGGCGGGGCTCTCCGCGCTTGCCTTCAATGGAAGTGAGAAGCGCCGTCTCCTCGCCGCAGACGAAAGCGCCCGCGCCGAAGCGAAGCTGTATATCAAAATTAAAGCCCGTGGAGAATATGTCTTTTCCGAGCAGGCCGTATTCTCTTGCCTGAGCGATGGCTATTTCAAGACGCTTGATTGCGATAGGATATTCCGCGCGGACATAAATATATCCTTCGTCGGCACCTATAGCGTATCCGGCTATTGCCATCGCTTCAATGACGGCGTGCGGGTCTCCTTCGAGTATTGATCTGTCCATGAATGCGCCCGGGTCGCCTTCATCGGCGTTGCATACGACATATTTTTTATCGGAAACGCTCTTGGCGGCAAAGTCCCATTTTGTTCCTGTTGGGAATCCTGCGCCGCCTCTGCCGCGCAGCCCGCTGTCCTTCATGAGCTGAATGACATCAACAGGCTTCATTTCGGTGAGAACCTTTCCGAGAGCCATATATCCGTCAAGCGCTATGTATTCGTCGATGACTTCGGGGTTGATAACACCGCAGTTGCGGAGCGCGAGACGCATTTGCTTTTTATAAAATGCGGTGTCGGAAAGACTGGTGACCCCGTGGGTATCCTTGTCGGCCGCCTCATCATAAACAAGGCGCGTAACGGGTCTGCCCTTGAGCAGATGCTCTTCGACGATTTCGGGGACGTCTCCTACCGTGACCTTGCTATAAAATGTGCCGTCCGGATAGACGATCATGACAGGTCCGAGCGCGCAAAGGCCGAAGCATCCGGTTCTGACGACTTTTATTTCATCAGCAAGCCCCTTTGCGGCGAGTTCTTTTTCCATTGCTTCCGCTATTGCGGGGCTGTTTGAGGAGGTACAGCCGGTACCGCCGCAAACCAATACATGTGCACGAATCATAAATTATACTCCTTTATGCCTTTGTATTTATGCTTTTGCATTTCCCATGAATTCATGCTTTTACATTTCCGATCGTGTATTCCTCGACCGGCTTGCCGCCCTTGAGGTGTTCGGCGACGACGCGCTTCGCCTTGACCGGCGTCATTTTTACGTATGTGATCTTTTCCTTGCCGCCCTGGAAGACTTCGACGACCGGCTCGAACTGGCAGATGCCGATACAGCCTGTCTGAGTGACGGTGACTGCGCCGGAAAGACCTTCTTTGGCGACTTCCTCTACGAGTGTGTTGAGAACGGGGCGCGCACCGGCGGAAATGCCGCAGGTTGCCATGCCGACGACGACACGAATGTCGTTAACTCCCTCGCGAAGAGAAACTTTATCCTTCATTTTCTCTCTGATTGCCGCAAGCTCTTGCAGTGATTTCATGATTTATTCCTTTCTGTTTGGTCATAATGAATAATATATGTAAATAATATATTGTTTCTGATGTTGTGAATCAGCCGGGATTGCCTTCATACTGATCGCTGAGATATTCCTTTAAAAAGGTTATTACCTCCGCGTTTGACAGCGGGACATCGCCCAAAACCTTTCTGATATCTTTCGTTGAAAAAAATATCACTCTATCGGTCATATTATGTCTGAATATGAAATCTATATCCGGGCTTCCATTAATCAAGGTGATAATTGTTGAAGTGATATCGCCCAATGGAGTATAATCAATATTATGCTTTATGAATTCTGCTCTTACGGTTGTACCTTTACCCGGTTGAGAGGTGATTTTTACGCTTCCGCCGGTTTGCTCGGCGGCAAGAACCAAAAATGGTATGCCCATGCCGACTTTTCGCGTCGTGCGGGAGGTTACAAACGGACTTGTGACCTTTTTGACAGTATCCTCGCTCATGCCGCAACCGTCATCTGTTATTGTAAAAACAAGCTTGTCATCGTCCTCGTCAAGCGTTATTTCAATGTTTTTTGAGTTTGCTTTAACCGAGTTCATTGCGATATCGAGTATGTTCAGAGATAACTCTTTCATTTCGGAGTGCCTCCAGATATTATTGTTGACTTAATGATCGGAGATATTCGATAATGCCGCTGCGGATAGTGTCGGAATTTTCGCCTGCAGGGACAGAAATCTCGAACGCATTCCGCGCTTCTTTCATTGTTTCAAGAGAATGAGCATCGCTGTCGGAAATAAAGCGGCATCCGGAAAGAAGCGGGTGCTTTTTAATATATCCGTTAATTTTAGATATGTCGCTGATTTCGCACAGACCGAACCTTGGATACGGTGGCATATCGCCGAGTATCGCAATGATTCCGCCGGAGTCGCGGTCAATATGAGCTGGAAAGCATATGCCTCCGATTGAACGGACGGTGTCGGCGGCATTTTCAAGTGAAAGCGAGGCGGCGTTTATAAGTAAAAGTTCCTCTTCGCCGGCAGGTATATCTCCGGGAGCATATATGATTTGTCTGCCGAAAATATCCGGACGGTTTTTTATTCCCGGCAGAACTCTTTTCACGATTCTTCCGAATTCGTCGGCCTGTTCGAGAGATGAAAACAGACAAACAAGATGAATTTCCTCCGATGTCGTAAGCTCCATGCCCGGGATTGGCACTATTCCGTATATTTCGCACGCTTCAAAAAAGGCGTTGCAATTCGCGACGGAATTATGATCGGTGAGCGCGATAATATCAAGCCCGAGAATTTTTGCCATTCCGGCGATATTCATCGGGGTCATTTCATCGTCGCCGCACGGAGACAGACACGAATGAAGGTGCAGATCGTAAAAAAGACGCATTACGGTGTTAAATCAATCTGGATATCGAGGCGCAGGTTTCGTATGCGCCCGTTTTACAGCGCAGAAGAGTTACATCGCGTACCTTTGCGGCCGAAACTACGTTATCATCAATTTCAGAACCGTCGCATACGATTATACAGCTCGTTCCGACAAGCAAAGCAACCGCTATTATATTGATGTTAGTCATGATTGTGACCCAGGCGTTGCCGTGTTCCGCGTTGCCCATTACATAGCTGAGCAGATCACCGGTATATGCGCCGTCAACCTCGGCCGCAGCTCCGCGGTCGGACATAGCGAGAATCTCAGCGCCAAGGCCTTTCGCAAGCTCTTTTGCAGTCATAGCTTTGATCCCTTCAATTGTTTTTAATATCATTTTTATCGATTTGGTTTTTAAGCTTTGCTCGCATTTTCACTACACATTCGTCCGCAGACACCTCGCCTTTTACTATATCTTCAGCGAAGGCGCGGCATGATGGAGACCCACATGAGCCGCAGTCGATCATAGGAAGCTCCTGAAGGATTTTTTCAAGTGCCGCCATTTTTTTCATTGCTTCGCCGCGGTCGCTGTCAAGCTGAGAAACAGGCTGATATGTCAGGCCGTGTTTTAAGAAAAACCCGTCAGGAATATATCCTTCGTTTTTTCCGGGAGAAGTGTATACCTGATTAAGAGAGACGGGAAGATAACGCCTGAGAGTCTGAAGCCTGGCCTGTGCTATATATGGGTTTTCGACTGTCAGGACTCCGCCCACACAGCCTCCGCTGCATGCGTTGAGCTCAATAAAATCAAGCTCTGGAATATTTCCGTTGTCGATCTCCTCCAGCACGCGTATCACGTTTTCAATACCGTCGGCAGCCAGATAACGGTCGCGGAAAATTGCTGTCGCTTCTCCTCCGGTCGACGCCCAGCCTATGCCGATCATACCGACCGACGAAACGGGCGGCGGAGCTTTGGATTTACGCATAACGCCAAGAAGCGCGAAATAAGCGTCGTTCATCGATACCACAGAGTCAATATTGGTATTCCCGGAAAGGTTGTTTTTTACATAGCTGACTTTTGCCGGACATGGTGAGATAAAACAAACGTTTATATCCTCAGCCCTGAGCTCCGGATGCTTTTCCATTGCCTGCTGCCGCGCTTTAAGTCCGGCAATCTCGATCGGCGGAAGTATCGGCATTACGTTTTCACACAGGAAAGGAAACCTCAGACTGATGAGCCTGACCACCACAGGACACGCGCTGCTTATTATGGGGCGGGGAATATCGTCCCGCTTTAAATACCGGCGAGTATAACCCGTTACGATTTCGGCGGCGGCGCCTACCTCGTACACTTCGTCAAATCCGCAGTCAAGCAGTCCTTGAATAACATAATCAATATCATCAAGATTGTCAAATTGTCCGTAAAGCGACGGCGCCGGAAGCGCGATTTTATACTTGGATTTCATAACCTCGGACAGGTCGTCGGTTATGGCTTTTTTTGCTTTGTATGGACATACTCTTATGCATTCGCCGCAATCGACACATCGCTTGGCGTTTATTTGAGCATGCCCGTCGCGTATTCTGATAGCCTCGACCGGGCATCGCTTGAGACAGGTGGTGCAGCCCTTGCATTTCGAGACATCAAGCGATACCGAATGCTTGTAATCAGGCATGATGACTATCTCCCATGTGTTTTTAGGTAACCTATGAAAACACGATAATTCGCAACGTTGTATTTAAAATCGATTGTGCAGCAGCGACAGCTGCTTCTCATTTTGTTGTAAGTTTTTGTTATCAGAGGTTCCTTTTAATTTATAATCAGGTAATTTAATAATCGTGCTTCATAAGGGAAATAGCTTTGATATATGCATTATCCTAAATAAAGTGATTACTATGTAATAAATTGCCGATTAAATATCGATTTACCTGAAACCATTTTACTGTTATATGGACTTTGACATACAAAAAGAATGCACAATTACTCTGTTGACTTTTATTTGATATTTACTGTCATTGTGATTTTCGTACCCTTGCCGACCTCGGTTTCTATAATCATATCATCAGTATAGCGCTTCATATTAGGAAGCCCCATGCCGGCTCCGAAGCCGAGCGCCCGGATACGTTCCGGCGCGGTTGAATATCCTTCCTGCATGGCGAGATCCACATCGGCAATTCCCGGGCCGTGATCCTCAAGCACGATGGTAATATCATTTTCTGTGATATATACATCGGCCGCTCCCCCTCCGGCATGAATGACCATATTGATTTCGCCCTCGTACATTGCGATTGAAACGCGGCGGATGGTTTCGGGATCAAAATTGAGCTGACGGAGCTTTTTTTTCAAAAGTATTGCCGCTTCTCCGGCTGATGAAAAATTTTCGCCATCTACATTATAGTGAAATTTTAAAGATTCACTCATATTTGAGTCCCGAGGAAAACAAGACGCCGCAAGCCTCATACATACGCATATCGGTCGCCATTACCACGATACCGCAGTCTATCGCATATGATATCATTTCCGGTGAAGGACGTTTGCTTCTTACAAAGACGACGCATTTCATATCCATCATCTCTGCTGTCCGTATGACCTGCGGATTGACAAGCCCGGTAAGAAGAACGGCCTGCTCCTTTACATAAGCGAGCACATCGCTCATCATATCGCTTCCGCAGGCGGAGCTTACTTCGCTTTCGGCTTTGTCCGCGCCGCAAAGTATCTCGGCGTTGAGCAGTTCTCTGATACGGCTGATCTTCATATTATGTGCCTTTCTTAGTCACATCCCGACAGTCCATAATGCCGGATTATTTAATGGCGCTGATAATTCTTTTGATATCGGAAGCAACAAGTCTTCCGTGAACCTCGCCGTTGACAACCATGACGGGCGCGAGTCCGCAGCAGCCGAGGCAGCGGGTTTCCTGGAAAGTATACTTGCCGTCTGCAGTTGTTTTGCCGAGACCGATGCCGAGCTCTTTGCCAACAGCTTCGACTATGAGCTTCGCGCCTCTTACATAGCAGGCTGTGCCTGTGCAGACGCTGATTACGTTTTCACCCTTCGGAACGAGAGCAAACTGAGAATAGAATGTAGAAACTCCGTACACCTCTGAAAGCGGAACATTGAGAGCCTCCGCGATTATGATTTGTACTTCAACAGGAAGATAGCCGTAGATATCCTGTGCTTTTTGCATTATGGGCATGAGCGCACCCTTTTCATTCTTATGCTGTGCGATTATCTCATTGAGCTTTTGCTCCTGCTCTGGCGTACCATTAAACGGTACATTCGATTTAATTTTTGCCACGGATAAAGTCCTCCTTGGGTATATGTTTGTTATTTTCTTAACGATGTTATGACGAAATTATCTCACTTCTGAGCATACTGTTGTATTATAACACTTATGTATTTTTAATTCAAGTAGAAAATACAAGAAAAAAGCCGTATTATGGACTATAACGTAAAAAAGGCGGCATCCATTGAGAAACCGCCTTTTCAGAAGTATTTATATTTCATATTTCGTAATTTATTTCGCTTTTATCAACCCATGAACATATTTCTCTTAATAAAAGCACGCCGTTATTTTCCGCAGATACGGTAAGCGGCACACCGATATAACGTGCCGGAACCGGTATACCGTTGATATAAACGGCGTCACGCTTTAAAGTAACGATATCACCGGTCTTTTTTTCAATGCCGATTGAATCATCTTCTTCGCCTTTGCTTCGTAAAAATGCATTACTTTGGGAAAATGCATTACTTTCGGAGATATATGCGGAACAATCGATATACTCGTTCCCTTTTGGTCCCACTTTTATTAATCCTGATTTATCAATATCCATTGTATGCTCCGATGTATCGGAAGGCGTCATGCCGCCGGCCTGGTTTATTATATAATTATTTCCTTTTTCATATTGTTTTTTCATTACGCTACCGCTTCTTTCAAAAAGAACTGATGGAGGCGCTATAATTCGCGCCCTATATATAATATGAATTCGAGGCGTGTTTTGACAGGCATAATGTCAAATCATGGCGATGATTGTTGCCAACGTCCGTTTTATGTGCTATAATAAATTACTGATGAATAATATAGTATGGATTTTGCCCGAATATACACAGGACAGTCGAGCTAAGCAATATAATTATATTTTACATAAAACCACGTTAAACGAAAACAAAATTACGGAGGAAAGCATCGATCATGCTTACAACAGTATATTCAGCATCGCTTTCCGGGCTAGAAGGATTCACCGTTACAGTTGAATGCTTTTCCGACAGAGGATTGCCGTCGATAGAAATAATCGGTCTGCCCGACGCGGCCATCAAGGAAGCGATAGAACGCATACATGCCGTGACCTCAAATAATTCACTTCCGTTTATCAAGGGACGCACTACCGTAAACCTCGCGCCTGCCGACCGCAAGAAGAGCGGAAGCGGATTCGACCTCGCGATCATCGTCGCGATCGTGGCTCAGAGCGTGATGCCCTCGGCCGAGCTTTCGGACGCCTGTTTTATCGGAGAGCTGTCTCTGACGGGTGATGTGCGTCCGTGCAAAGGCGTTTTGCCTATGTGTCTCGCGGCCAAGGCCGACGGTAAACGCCGGGTGTTCATCCCGGCGGAAAATGCCGCGGAAGGAGCCGTCGTCGACGGGATAGACGTTTACGGCGTAAAAAATATTATACAATTAATTGCACATCTCAACGGTGCGGAGCAGATAGAAAAAGCAGTGTTCGAAAAGGAATCGGCTTTCGGGTTCGTTGCCCCGGCGATAGATTTCGCGGATATAAAGGGACAGGAAACCGCAAAGCGCGCAATAGAAATTGCCGCCGCCGGGGCGCACAATGTGCTGCTTATCGGTCCTCCCGGAAGCGGGAAGAGCATGATATCAAAGGCAATACCGGGCATTCTTCCTCAAATGAGCTTCAGTGAAATGATAGAAACCACGAAAATCCATTCGGTAAGCGGAATTTTGCCACCGAACGAATCGTTGGTTCGGGTACGTCCGTTCCGCGCGCCGCATCATACCATGTCCTTCGCCGGTCTTGCGGGCGGCGGAGCCGTTCCTATGCCGGGTGAAATATCTCTGTGTCACAATGGCGTCCTTTTCCTTGACGAGCTCCCGGAATTCGATAAAAGAGCGCTTGAGGTGCTGCGCCAGCCGCTTGAGGACCGCGTCATTACAATAACACGCGCCGCAGGAAAGATCACGTTTCCCGCGTCGTTCATGGTGGTTTGCGCAATGAATCCCTGTCCATGCGGTTATTACGGAAGCGAAAAGCGCAAATGCACATGCACAAAGGCAGCTGTTGAAAAATATCTGTCTAAAATTTCCGGTCCTCTGCTTGACAGGATAGATATCCAGATCGAGGTTCCGGCGGTCTCATTTGACGAGATCACCGCTCCGGTTTCGTCCGAATCCTCTTTTGAAATTAGGAAACGCGTCGAAAAAGCGCGTGAGATCGCTGCGGAAAGATATAAGGAGATCGGCGTTTTTGCAAACGGTTTGCTCGGTCCGTCACACGCGAAAAAATACTGTAATTACAGTGAAGCCGCGAAAAACGTGCTTGAGACCGCCTTTGAACGCCTTAACTTGTCAGCGAGGGGATACGACAGAATCCTGCGGGTTTCAAGGACTATTGCCGATCTTGAAGGAGAGGACATGATCGGGTCTGATCATGTGCTTGAGGCTGTTCAGCTGCGGAGCCTTGACAGAAAGTACTTTTAAATGGCATTTAATTTGCTTTGTTATGGAAAGGAGGAAAATGGAGGTGAGATTATCTCGTATTAATAATAAGTCTGTATTCCTTTTTGCTATTCTGTTTTTACTTTTCTCAGGAGGAATATTCGTGATATGCTTGTTATATTCTGATGGTTCATTAAAAGCTGTAGATAAATCGCCTTATTCGTCTTATTTCGAGAATCAGCGTTGTTTTTCAATTAAGGGAAACCAGAATGGTCCCATGATAACATTTAAAGATGGCTCAAATTATTCAAAACGGTAATTATATACGGAAGTGCGCAGCCTTTCGGCTACGCCATTTTAAGGTTATTTTGTAAATAAGGTACACATGTTTAAATATTTAACTATCTATAAAATGCTGTCATTGGCATAACTTATCATGTATTTCCTTTATCAATACATCATCTTTCATGTTTTGACATAGACGGTTTAATTTTTGAATTATATAAGCATCAAGAGAGTCATATAGCTTATCATCTTCGCTCAGGTTATATAATTTAAGAATTATATCATTCATATACTTGTTGTTTGAATATGTCGTGCTGTTAAACACAGTAAAGCACAAGTACGCATGTTTGCAGTTCTCCACATACAACCGTTGTTTATCGCTTGCATCGGTGGCTTTATTATTTAAATTATTGCATAATTGAATAAAACTATTCCTGAAAGCAATATCGATATTATCAGACTGAAATTGCTTTTGGGATAATGTAAATAGTGTATTTATATGTACTATAATAAGAATAATAAACGCCGCACCGATAAAAAGAGTCAGCCACTTTTTGATACTTACAATTTTCATATGCCAAAACCACCTTAAATTTTTCAAAGAAAGTTACAACAAAGTTGATGCATGACTTATCATAATTAAAATTTTTATAACTTTGTATATATTATAATAAAATAATGCTTTTATGTTAATAAATTTAATAGGATTCAATTTTAATTCAAAAACTTATGAAACTCACCTCAAATACTACTAAAAATCGCTTTATATGATTCTGTTTTGAGAGTTGTACGGTAATCGGGAGTTATAAAGTTTATAAATCATACTGGTATTACAATTCGGGAGACATCATATAAATATACGTTATAATCTGTTAAAGTGTTAAATCGGTATTGCTTTTTTTGATTAAATCATATATAATCAATTTGTAATATGATTCTGCGCGAATCGCGCTACATTTTTATAAGGAGCTTTAAAGCAATGAAAAAAATACTTATGTTGATTCTTGCCGCGGCGATGCTTACGTGCGTCCTCTCCGCGTGCGGTGACAATTCCCAAAAATTTGTCATACTTGACGAGAATTTCGGAGAAGAAGAATATGCCATCGGCTTCCGCAAAGGCGAAAACGCGCTTGCCGAAAAGGTACAGGAGATTCTCGACGGACTTTATACCGACGGTACCGCCAAAAATATCGCCGTAAAATGGTTCGGCAGCGACGTTATACTTAAAGGAAATGACTTTGCCTCCAAGGGAGAAGCGAATTCTCCTGATGATTCGCTTACCTATATCACTGGGAAAGGTACCTTTGTTCTCGGGTTTGACAAGGAATATCCTCCGATGGGTTTTGTCGATGATAAGACCGGCGAATATACCGGCTTTGATATCGATCTTGCGAAGGCTCTTTGCGCAAAATGGGGAGTAGAGCTGAAGCTTCAGCCTGTGGATTGGGAAACGAAGGAGCTCGAGCTTTCCTCCAAGAATATCGACTGCATCTGGAGCGGAATGTCTGTCCGTGACGACAGGAAAGAAATATTCACAATGTCAAAGCCGTATCTTGCAAACGCTCAGGTCATTCTCGTCGGAAAAGACAGCGGTATAACTAAGAAAGCTGATCTCGCCGGTAAAAAGGTCGGCACTCAAGCCGGCAGCGCAGCGCTTGACGAAATCAATACCGATGCCAACAAGGAACTCAAGGACAGCTTTGCGGGTCTTCAGGAATATTCGACATTTTATGAAGCTTATCTTGATCTCCAGGCCGGACGTATCGATGCCATTATCGGAGACAAGACATTCCTCGAATATATAATCGCCAACCAGAAATAAGACGTATGATAGGCGGAGAGCGGAAGCCTTTCTTCCGCTCTCCAGAATTTTGTTGATATGACCTTAGAAAGCATTTTAAACACGATCAAAATAATCCTTCCGGATTTAAAACATACCGCAGAAAGCATTTTAAACACGATCAAAATTATCCTTCCGGGTTTACAATATACCATCGGGCTGTTCGCCGTCACCATTATTCTCTCGATTCCGTTGGGGCTGTTGATGGCGTTTGTAATGCACGGAAAAAGCAAAATATTAAAGTTCATATTGCGTTTTTATGTGCTGATCATGCGCGGAACTCCGCTTATGCTTCAGCTGTTTTTCATTTATTTCGGTCTTCCTAAGTTACCGGGAATAGGGAAATTCCTGGTTATGGATCGATTTCCGGCCGCATGTGTCGCCTTTGTGCTGAATTACGCGGCATATTTCTGTGAAATATTCCGCGGCGGACTTTTATCGGTTGAAAAAGGTCAGTATGAGGCCGCAAAAGTGCTCGGGTTCACAAAGACGCAGACTATGCTTCGCGTCGTGATACCTCAGATGTTCCGCGTCGTGCTGCCTCCGGTATCAAACGAAACAATAACGCTTGTAAAAGACACGTCGCTTGTCACCGCGATAAGTCTTTCTGACCTTATGAATCTTACAAAGGCTCTCGTTACGAGCACATCGAATGTCTTTCCGTTTTTTATCGCGGCATTGTTTTATCTTGTTATGACGTATGCGCTGACAAAGCTGTTTAATTATCTAGAACATAAATTTGCGTATTGAAAGGGGCGGTGTGCATGAACATTCAGAATTCCGGAATAATGATTGAAGCTGTCGGGCTTGAAAAGAGCTTCGGCGATAATAATGTCCTGCGCGGCGTAAATTTTTCGGTGCGCCGCAATGAAATAATTGCCGTGATCGGTTCCTCCGGCAGCGGGAAAAGCACGCTTTTGCGCTGCCTTATTGATCTCGAACGAGTTGAAAAAGGCTCGATAATAATAGAAAACGAGCATATAGTCCGCGATGGCGTTTATACGCATCAGAAGGATATCGCAAGGATTATATCAAAAATGGGAATGGTTTTTCAATCGTTCAATCTTTTTCCTCATCTTTCTGTACGTGCCAATCTCGAGCTGCCGCTGATAATAGCAAATAAAAATTTGCCGTCAAATGCCGTGCCGCGTGAGGAAATATGTGCACGCGCCGAGGAGCTTTTAAAAAAAGTGGGGCTTTCAGATAAACCGGACGCAATGCCCGGGACGCTTTCCGGAGGTCAGAAGCAGAGAGTAGCCATAGCCAGGGCGCTTATGAAAAAGCCGGACATAATGCTCTTTGACGAACCCACATCCTCTCTTGATCCCGAGCTGACCGTTGAGGTATTGCAGACAATGAAAGCCTTGGCCGAGGAAAAAATGACGATGGTGGTCGTTACTCACGAGATGAGCTTTGCCAGAGATGTCGCGGACAGAATTATTTTCATGAACAATGGCATTATCCTCGAAGAAGGAACGCCGGATGAGATATTCTGTCATCCGAAATTCGACCGCACGAGGGAATTTCTTGCGTCGGTAAAATAAAAGATACTAGGCAGTAAACTAGATACTATGAAAATGAGCTGTTGCATGTTCTGAATCGAACAAGCAGCAGCCTTTTGTATGTCATAAAACACTATTATTTAAAATTTTTACTTTATTTGTCCGCAGATATACTTTCTGCTTATCGGAGATTCGATAGCTTTCGACGGCTTTTTGTATGGTTTTATTGTGCGTCCATGCATCAAGCCTGTGTTGCTCGATATAGGGCAGGGTGGCATCATATTGCTTGGCCAACGCCGTGGCAAAATACCAGGCGATCATCATGTTGATATAATATTCCAGTGATCTTATTCCCGCAACCAGCTCGTTGTATTCCGGCGCAAACTGATCATCAAGATAAAAGCTCATAAGCATTTCGATGCCGAACCGCACGGTATATATTTGATCGGATTTCAGCCATTCTTTTATTTTTTCAAGAAGCTTCGGCAAATACTTTATGAATATTCCAGGGCTAATCAGGTCGCAGGTCGCCCAATTATCCACATAAGGGAGAAACGTATCCAGCGCCGCGATGCAGGTGTCATAATCTTTTATTTGCTCAATCAGAAATCCGTGTAAATTGTTTTCCTCATAATACCTGTGCGGCAGGCTTTTCAGAAACTCAGATGCCTCTGGCGTTTTACTGAGATCTCTCGCCAGCTTGCGTAATTCCGGTGTGCGCACTCCGATCATCGTTTTTGGGTTCACTGTCGGAATGAGCTTGCATTGAAAATCGCGGTATTTTATATCCTGCAGAGCGAATAGACGGTTTTGCAATGTTTCTTCAATGCTGCTCATGATTAATATTTCCTTATATCGACCAAGCCTGATCCGGGCTTCATTCTTCGCTTTTCCTGAACGGTTCGCAGATTTATGAGGTCGTAGCTGCGGATAAAGTTGTCTGTGTTTATTCCGTTATCCATGTAGAGCATCAAAAGCTGTGCGCTGGCACGGCTGTCGCTGCCGGCATTGTGATGATGTAAATCAATGTCGAAATAATCGCATAGGGTATTCAGCTTATGATTCGTCAGCTCCGGGAAGCAGAACCGTCCCATGTTGCAGGTACATGCGTAATATGTATACGGACGCCAGCTTATCTGATAATGGCACAGGCATTTTGCCAGAACGCTCATATCAAACGGAGCATTATGAGCTATCAGCAATCCGCTTCCCATCAGAGGTTCTATGGTTTTCCATAGTTTGGGGAAAGCCGGCTTGTCCGCAACCGAATCGGGAGTAATACCGGTTAAATTTATGTTAAAATAATCAAAGCGTTCCTCGGGATTTACGAGAAAGTATAAATCTTCGGAAATTTTTCCGTTTTCCACAACGGTAATACCAATCGCGCTCATGCGGTCGTTGGCAGAGTTAGGTGTTTCGACATCGAATACAATATACTTATTTTGCATAATGTTTAAAATTCATTGTTATTTACTTTCTGGTTAAATCTTCGATATTACTTTTTGTTGATTTAAATTCTGCTTTTGTTTTTTTTAATTTATAACGGTTGTTTAATATTACGACAATGATAACTGTTGCACATATTATAAATATACAGCAAATAACCATGGATAACAGCATTATCGGACTAAATGAAAATATGGATCTACTCATTAATCATTACCTCTTGATTCGATTTATACCTTTTCCCATTTGATTTTAAGCTTTACTCAAACTGAGCATTGTCTGCTGCAAATTCAATTATACCGCGTTTTTCCATGTTAAGCAATATAAAATTTGAAATTGTATAAAAATTATTTTAAGAAAGCTGTTTGTTGCTTTCCTATTCTAACGTAGAAATTCGTTCGTATTATATCAAACATACTGCCTTATACCGATATAAAAGGCCACCATAGCTGCGCGCTACGGTGGCCAATATTCTGTTATTTAATAATAATCAAAAAGTTATTTTGATATGAATTATGTGTAACTCTCAGTTGTGAAAACAATGATTATTATTAAATAGCAATTATATTTATGTTATAATTCTTTCCAACCGCGTTCCCATCCGGCTGAGGATTTCATTTGTAATTGTGCCTGCTTTTTCGGCAATATCTCCGACGGAAATGCTTTCATTTCCGGATTTGCCGATCAGCACAGCGATGTCTCCTGTTTTAACTCTGGGGATTCCGGTAATATCTACCATAAGCTGATCCATACAAATCCTTCCGACAATAGGAGCTCGACACCCGTTTATCAGCACCTCGCCTGCTCCGTTTGAAAGGATGCGGGGATAACCATCCGCATACCCTATTGCCAGGGTGGCGATTTTCATTTCATGCTCGGCTATGAAATCACGTCCGTATCCGACAGACTCGCCGCAATGCATTTCTCTTACCGAAGCGATCCGCGTTTTCAGAGAAAGAACAGGCCAGAGCGGAATACGGCTATTATCCGTATCAGTTTTCAAACTGAACACGCCGTAAAGCGCAATTCCTACTCGTGCATAATCCTCCAGAAGCTCCGGATAATTCAACAAGCCATAGCTTGCGGTAAGGTGCAGCCTCGGGCAATAACCTTCCGCTTTTAACTGGTCAACAACCTTATAAAAAGCGGACGCCTGCGCCTTTGTGAAAGCTATGTCCTCCGGGGCATCGGTATCGTCGGCGCACAGATGTGTGAACAAACCATCAACTTTCAAATGCTTCATATGAAAAATAGCGCAAATATTTTCAATATTTTCGCTGCGTTCTCCGAGCCGTCGCATGCCCGTGTCGATGCCGATATGTACATGAAACATTTTCCCATAACAATTTAGCTTTTCCGCATATGCAAAATCGACTACCGTTTGGCTAAGATTATAGCGGCGGAGAAGCCGGAATTGGCTGGGATGGGTATATCCAAGCACAAGAATTTCACCGAAAATCCCGTTTTTTCGAAGCTCCGCGCCCTCTGCGGCAGAGGCCACACAGAAGCAATCCACATCCATTCGGTTCAACTCCCGGGCAATCAGTACCGCGCCATGTCCGTAGGCTTCCGCTTTGACAACCGGCATTAAACGGCAGTTTTGAGGCAGAAAGGAACGAAGCATTGATACATTGTACCGCAGAGCCTCCTGATTTAATTCGATCCATGCCCGGGCACGCGGATCAAAGGATTTTCTTATATGTCTGGCACAGCAGATAAGCCCAAAAGCCATCACAAAAGATGACACACAAACCAATGAGTAATAAACGAGGCTGTTTGTCACAAACAACTGGGTCATATGAATTGCTTTTGCCGCGCCGCGGATAGCGACAATCATTGCCGGATGTATGATATACATCAGCATTGATAATGACCTCAATGATTTTATTTTTTTCGTTTTCCAAGATAAAAGCAATTGGTATAGGAAGAACATACAAGGCAGCAGGGCTATATACATGCTGTCATGACGCTGCATTTGAAAATGATGCAGCACAAAGGCTTCAGCTGTCATAATGACAAAAGATACGGTAAAGCCTATTACGGAATAACCCGGTTTTATAGTGCGTTTATTCCGTCCGAAGTATGCGCCTAAAAGCAGAAAGACGGGTGCCAGAAATAAACCGTTTCGAGTATAGGTGAAAATTTGAAAGCCGAAATCATAAGCGGATTTTATGCCGGAGACGCCGGAAATAAGCCCGTAATAACTGTCACCAAATAATCCGATCAGATACAAAACACCGGATACCGCAAAGGTCGCCCTGACAGATAAAAAGCGACATAACAGACAAACAAGCAGAATTCCGAGAATACAAGCCGGAAAATACCACAGATGATAAAAAGTGCCGTCAAATAAAAGCATACGCAGCAGATCAGATATTCCGATATCTTTATAATGTCCTGCATAAATACCCAGCGGGAGATAGACAAGTATTGAAATGCCGTAAAGCACAGCGAGCTTTTTAAGCTGCTTCCATATTCCGTACATGCTTTTATATTCACATAAAACATACTCGGAAAGGACGAATTGCCCCGTAATCATCAAAAAGAAGGGGACAGCAAGCCTTGCAAGAATGCGTGTAAGAAAAAAATCCGCATTCATATCAATGCTTGAAAGTGGCGAGGTGTGTATGGCAATAACTAAAAAAGCTGCAATCAACCGGAAGGAGTCAAGCCCGCTGTAATCTCTTTTGCCCGTCATCGGCATTCCTCCATTCCGTTATGATGAATCCGTCTACGTTGTTGCCTGAAATGGAGTATGGCAATTCTGTGTTGATATCTATTTTAGTTTCACCCGCAAAATCAGCCGGCAGATAAGAAATATCCACGACAATTCCATTTTTTTTGTATCTGAATGGCAGCTGTCCATATGGGTATTTTTTTAAAAACGGGATGTATTCCTCCAGCGTCATATTAAGCTCATCCATAATGTCGGCATGCGGAACGCCCACATATCGAAAATGCCATGGTTCATGACCGATCCCGGTGATCGCCTCTTTCCCGGATGGATAACGCTCTATAAAGCCGTATGAAGTCGCTTTCCGGCGAAAGATCTGACAAATTCCTGTATACGGGAAGTCCGGACAGATGAAGTCGATCTGCTTGCTTTCCAGAGCAAGATCAATGGCAAGCCCGGTTTGGTGTTCGCTGTGTCCCGGGACCGCCACAAATTTTTTTGTGAATTCCTCTCCGCTTTCTGCCATGGTATCATCCCATATTTTCTGTTGTTCCTGCACTGGACGCCAGCCGCTTACCGGCACAATATTTTTCCAGCCATGTATCTTCTCCATAAGACTGGACAGCAATACGACAGCGGCACGGTTCAATAAAACAGACTCATTTTGATCAATTACCGGAACAAGAGACCGCTCGGTATTATTTTGGCAGGAATAGCTTTGATTAACCAGAATCAGATTTCCGGCGTGAAAGCTGCCGTTTGATAATTTTACCAAGCTCATTTTGACACCGCCCCGTCTATGACGAAAGAAAGGACTTCGGAAAACGAAATTCCGGCGGCTTTCATCATCCCCGGAAACCGGCTGTGTTCGGTAAATCCGGGGATGGTGTTGACTTCATTAAAAACAATTGTTCCATCTGGGGTCAGGAAGAGATCCACCCGAGCGAAGCCGGAACATCCCAGCGCTTTATAAATTTTCCGCGCTGTTTCTTTTATTTCATCTGATTTTTTTTGGTTGATTCGGGCAGGCACATGAATCGCAGATGTTTTCAATGTATATTTTTCGACAAAATCAAAAAATCCGCTTGAAAGCTCAATCTCATCAAGCTCTCCGATTGTCAGCGTATCGCTTCCCATTATTGCGCAGCCCACCTCAAAGCCGGCTATATTTTCCTCGACAATAACCTGATCATCATACCGGAATGCATTGCTGACTGCATCCGCAAGCTCTGAGTTATTCTGTACTTTTGTAACGCCATAAGAGGAGCCGGATTTAACTGGCTTTACAAACAGCGGATATCCGATTAAATCGGCAAAGGAAGAAATTACATTTAATGAAGTTTGTTGTGATATAGACAGTGCCCTCGGAACGGCAACGCCTGAAAGAGAAGCCAGCCTATGCGCCTTGTCCTTATCCATACATAGCGCGGATGACAGAACACCACAGCCTATCAGAGGAAGTCCGGCAAGCGTCACCAGCCCCTGAACCGTGCCGTCTTCACCGTTTTTACCATGTAAAACCGGAAATACGGCATCAATTTCGACAATTTCAATTTTTGCTTTTCCGAAAACGAGTAGCCTGTGTTCGTTGCGGTTCGGCGGCAGTATGACAGGACGGCAGTCCGTTTTGTTCAGCCATGTATTTTCTATTATTTTGTTATAATCTCCGGAAAATAAATACCATTCACCGCTTTCTGTAATACCGACCGGAATGGGATTATATTTTTTGGAATCCATATTCGAAATGACAGAGTATGCGGATTCAAGCGAAACGCCGTACTCTGAAGAGCATCCGCCAAACAATATGACGATGTTGAGCTTGTTCATGATGTTGTACTTCCTTTTACTGATTAGAAAATTTATTTTTATTTTTATCTCTGCTTGAAAAACAGCGCCGAGTGCCATTTGTTATAACGGCAATCAAATATTAATTGGCTCATGATGTAGCTTGTGATGTGAGTCACAATTTATAGAGAAAAGTAATATAACAAAAACTTTTCTCAAATATGGGTGCGTTTATTGACGTGCTTATTAAAAGACAGCGCAAATAGTTATGTATATTGCTATTTATTCTTCGCGGTAATATGAAGCCGTCATAATTATAAAATTTTCGGAGTATTTCAATTTGTTTTATTCAAATATTCCTCAAGGCAAATACCTCGATTATGTATCTCTGTTGCCACATTAATTCCTACATATCGATAATGCCAGGGTTCATTAATGACGCCGGTAATTTTTGTTTTATCAGCCGGATATCGACAAATAAAGCCATATCGATAACTATTCTTGTTCAGCCAATCATAAACTTCATAACCGGCGGAATGAATTCCGTCAGCATTGATATCCACAGCCAGTCCGATCTGATGCTCGCTTGTTCCCGGAACAGCGACCCATGCTTCAGCCAACGCTTTTGCCTCGTCGTTACCATATCCCTGATCTTTATATGCCGCAACCTTATTGTCTAATAAATCTTGCTGTATGGCGGATGTTCTATAACCGGAGACGACAACGGCATATACTCCGTCTTTTTTTGCCGTATCAAGCATTTCCTGTAATGCGGGGTATATGCGGGAATCAACTGACTCTCCGCCGCTTAATTTGGTCAGATTGAACTGGTATCCATCCGGTATAATGTTCCATTTATTAACCAGCATTAAATACCATTTGTTATCAACGCTTACTGTATTTTCACTGCTTGCGGTGTTATTTACAGAATCGGTGGAGATATCGTTTATACCGGTGGATGATAATGAATGTTTTTGTTTATCCGGATTAATTATCTTGAGAAGATAAACCGCTCCGATAATTATTATAGCAGTAATAATACAGCGGAATAATGCAGAAGACAAATTTCCGCTTCGATTGCGGTGTTTTACGGAATGTGATTTTATTCGTTGATAAGGCTTTCTTTTATTCATATTCTCCTTCATTCTTTTGAGCTTAGAGACAGTACATACCAATTTATTATGAAACTGTTATTATAAAAAGCATATTAAATATAACCGATATCTTGAGTTATAAAAACGCCGGAGAAAAGCGCCTCGTTTTGACATGTTTATAATATCAAAACGAGGCGCTGAATGCTTTCGGTTTATATTTTGAAATTCTTATCATTTTCTATGATAAATCATACGATTTTCTGACGATTTACGGGAAGCCGGACAGTAAAAATAATGTCATCATCAGAACTTTGCACGGTGATTATTCCGCCGTGTAATTTGACGATTTCTTTCGAAATGGCAAGCCCTAAACCGGCTCCGCCGGTAGCGGTTGAACGCGAGGAATCAAGCCGGTAGAATTGTTCAAAGATCCGATTCAATTTTTCAGGCGCGATTGTTTTTCCTCGGTTGCATACTTGTATTTCCACATTGTTTTCCTTTAGAAGCATTGAAAGCCGGATATCTGTTTGAGGATAACTGTAGTTGACAGCATTGCGGATCAGGTTGTCAAATACGCGTTCCAGCTTGCCCGGATCACAGCTGATATCAATATTCGGTTGTACAGCCGTATTCCAGCGCAGCCCTTTTTCCGCCAGAATGGGATTGAATTCGTTGATAATTTGCTCAAGCATACGGCTTAGATTGATGTTTTCATAATCCAAAGTAATTGCAGTGAGATTAAAACGGGTAATATCAAAAAACTCGTTGATCAAATCCTCCAGCCGTTCTGCCTTGTCAAGCGCGATCCCCGTATATTTCGCGCGCAGCTCCTGTGAAATATCGGGCTCGTCCCGCAGCAGTGTCAGATAACCGATAACGCTGGTCAGCGGCGTTTTTAAGTCATGCGCAAGATATACAATCAAATCATTCTTTCTTTGTTCTTCATCCCTTGCAAGTTTCGCATTGCGCAGAGCGCTTTCCCGGACTTGATTCAATTCATCCTGTATGTTCTTCATTGCATCTGGTAAAAGAATTTGTGTGTCAGTGGGGTTGGCCAAAGCTTCGGATGCTGTTATAATATCATCAAGAAAGCGAAGCGGCTTGCCCATAAAATAATAAGTGATCCATGCCCATCCGGCAAAAATCGGGATGCCGATAAACACCACAATATATGTTTTTATAAATTGGAAAAAGACATAAAGCGGATCGTATGGCTGCCAGGTAAACGCGCTTAAAAACTTCCATGCTGATAAAGCAAGCAAAAAAAAGCCCGCGACAAAACCGGCAAGCGCAAAAACATATTGAATTGCAAATCGGCGTGCAATCTGGCTCCTGTAGTTTTTTCTTTTGCTTTTTAATTTATCATTGCTATTCAATGGTATAGCCTACCCCCCAGACAGTTTTAATTATTTTCGGCTTTCTTGCCGGCTCTTGAAGCTTTTCACGCAGCCGGGCAATATGTGCCATGACTGTGTTGTTGTTGTCCAGATATTTTTCACACCAGACTGATTCGAATAATTTCTCCGATGATACAACGGTTCCCCTGTGCTCGCAAAGATACCATAAGATATTGAATTCAATCGGTGTAAGAGATAGTTCCTTGCTGTTCAATGTGCATTTGTGGCTGCTGTGAGAAATGTGTAATGCCTTAATGTCATATTCATCGACAATTTGTGTGCCTTGATCTCCGGTGTTGTACCGTTTATACCTGCGGAGTTGAGTTTTTACACGGGCGATCAGCTCCAGCGGATTAAAGGGCTTTGTAATATAGTCGTCAGCCCCCAATGTAAGGCCTGTTATTTTGTCGATATCCTCGATCTTTGCCGTCAGCATGATAATCGGAAACAGATGATTCGCTCTGATTTTTTGACATAACGTAAAGCCGTCCATATCAGGCAGCATAACATCCAGTATTGCAAGACTGAGAGATGTGTGCTCCGTACAAAATAACGCTTCTTTTGCCGAGTAAAATTTATGTACCTCATAACCGTCATTTTGTAAATATACCTCTACCAGGTCCGCAATTTCTTTTTCGTCGTCAACTATTAAAACGGCTTCGCTCATATATGCTGTTTCTCCTTATGTATCAAAAACTCATTCTTATTTTACACCGATAAATTAATTTTGCAAGTGGTATCCGTATAAATTCACATTATAATTAAAACAACAATTAAATAATCCTTGTTTTATAAGTGAAAAAAGTTGTATTGTAAGAAAAGCCCATATACCAGTGTGCTTTCCATATAAGGCGTGATTATAAAATTACCGTGTAAAAATTTCTTATAAGCACCCAATGAAAACCCATATTGATGCACTTTTTATGCGAAAGGCAGGTGAGAATGATGAATGCGGAAATTATGGCATTATACGTAGATAAAGTATATGCCTATGCAGTAAAAAGGACTTTTACAAGTGAGGAAGCAGCTGATCTTTCACAGGAAATCCTTTTTATTGCTATCAGAGAGCTGCCGAAGCTCAGAGATCAAAACCGTTTCGAACCGTGGTTGTGGGGCATAGCTGAAAACGTAACAAAAGCATTCCGTCGGCATCAGGGACGACAACGCGCGATGTATTCTTATGATATGCCGGAGGAAATACCCGAGAAAAATGATGATACCGAAGAAAACAATGAGATTTATGATCTTCTGAGGCGGAAGATCGCAATGCTTTCGACAATTTACCGCGACATCATTATCCTTTATTATTATGACGGTCTTTCTACAAAACAAATATCCGTGAAGCTCGGAATTCCCGAAGGAACTGTCACATGGAGACTGTCCGAAGCACGGAGAAAATTGAAAAAGGAGTGTACCAAAATGGAAGAAAGCGCACTGAGACCGATGAAACTGAGAATTGATATATACGGAAACGGAAACTTTCACGTGAAAAATGTGCCGTTTCCGGATGTATATATCAATGATGCTCTGTCGCAGAATATCTTATATTATTGTTATGACGAACCACAGAGTATTGAAGGACTTGCAAAGATTTGCGGAGTTCCCGCATATTACATCGAAGATCGGATCGACAATCTGATAAAACATGAAGCTGTCATTGAACCATCAAAGGGAAGATATCAAACCGACTTTATTATCTGGTCGGATAAATATGGTATATATTGCGAAGAAAACTCTGAAAAAGTACTTATGCCGATGATGGATAAAATAATCGCTGCTTTAAAATCCATCGCAAAAGAAGCAGATAAAATAAGCTTTTACAAAGCCGGAAAAGCTCCGAAGGATTTGTTTTACCTATATGGCATTATGGCCTTTGAATATGCGAGAAATCGCTTTTGCAATCTTCCGAGACCGCAAATAAAAGCAAAGTATGACGGTTTCAGATGGTGTTATCTCGGCAATATGGAAACAGGAAAGCACGAAAGAAACAATATTAATATTCTGCATAATGGAGGCAGTGGGAGAAGAGGGCATTACACGCATACTGTATACTGTGGCTTTGGCGGACTGTCACGCCGAGATATGATGTATGAAAACTATATCGATGTGTGTGAAGATATTCTACTGACAGGTCATTCGGATGATGCAGATGAGACAGCTCTTGCCATACAGGAGGGTTATATCGTAAGAGATGCCGACGGAAAACTGATAGTTACATCGACAGCATTCACCAAAGAACAGAAGGATGAATTTTATGCTATTGCGGACAGGTATCTCGCGCCGCTGATGGATGAATATTCCGGTATTGTTGAACGCTTTATCACAGGATATAAAAAGCTGTTCCCGAAATATCTCGAGGATGACACCGACCGTATGTGCAATGGAATGTTTGTCGGATTGTATAAGGCCATAATAGAATTTGCGCAGCGAACGGGTGATATAGAGCTTCCTTCACCTGACAGCTTCTGCGACGTAATGCTGCAAATTTGACAAGCAATTTGAAACTATACTTTCATATAGTTCGTTCAGTCTCCGATGCGGTTTTCTCTACATCGGAGGCTTTTAATAACCGCCGTTTCGTATTTTTCGCCAGCTTTTATAAGTATACAATGACGTTATACATATAATTGACAATGCTTGATCTTTGATTTATAATGATATTAGTAAAACGAAACTAAGCTTTTGAAAGTATGGTGCTTGAAATGGAAATGGAAACAGCGGATTTGATAAATTACATAGAACCAGCGCTGGATTTATGGAACAGACATTGCCGGGAGAAAAGCGTTTATAAGCAGATGGACAGATCGACCTTTGCTGATAAATTTACCTGCAGTGAAGCGGAAATAATAAAAATCTCCTTTGCCGCCATATATGAAAGCAGCTTTGCGGGCTTTTCGGCCGGCGTCTATGATAAAGCCTCAGGCAAAGCGTATATCAGCTATATACTAGTCGATAAAAAATACCGCGGTCAAAAAATAGGATCGTTGCTACTTCAGGCGCTGGAGCAAAAGCTTTTTGAAATATCCGACGGCAGAGTCAAAAAATATGAAGTGATATTTTTCAATCCCGCAAAGCTTGAATGGATAATACCAGAAACAAAATCGGACGATCACCCTAATTCGCCGGGAGTCGACATATCCTGCGGTGGTTATATTTTTCTGAAGAACTGCGGCTATCGTGATATCGCATATCAGAATTCATATTACCGTCCGCTCAAAGGCTTCACCGTACCTCCGGACATCGCCTTAAAACGCGAAGAACTTATGAAAAACAACATTATTTTTGAATATTATGATAAAAATCTTCATTATGATCTGAATGAGCTCTTTGACGATCTGAAAAATGACGTATGGCGAAAGGCGGTGCTTGATGGTATAGAAGACGGAAAGCCTGTTATAGTCGTTTCGGACGGAGGAAGAATATGCGGGTATGCCGGGCCCTTATCAGTACAAAGCTCCATGAGAGGATATTTTGAAGGTATCGGGGTTCACAGCGCGTACAGACATCACGGCATAGGGAAAGTGCTGTTCAATGTACTGTGTGAAAGCCTGAAAGAAAAAGGAGCCGGATTCATGTCGCTTTTCACAGGCGAAACAAATCCGGCACGTAACATTTACGAATCAGCGGGCTTCAAAATCGTAAGAGTGTGGTCCGATATGCAGAAGGAAATATAAATATATAATACTCACTGAACAATGTTGCTTGCAAGCGTTGATGCTTGCAAGCAACATTATTTTTTACCGGCAGAAAGCCAAACAAAGTGTTATAAATATGGGAATATATACTGTTTATCTGTTATTAAAAAATTAACCAGAAATAATATTGACAAATATATGATAAATGAGTATAATAAAAACAGATGTTTCAAAACAACTGTTTTTATTAACTCGGGCATTTAAATAATTACCGCTCAAAGAGGGAAAAGACTATGTTATATGGGCTTATCTCTTTTATAAAACACGACTTATTTAAATGCTGTTTTAATAATGGAAGGAGACAAAAGTATGCCGCCAAAACAGAAATTTTCGAGAGAAGAAATTATTGCAGCTTCCTTAAATATAACAAGGCGTGAGGGTTTAACAGGACTCACAGCCAGGGGTTTGGGTGCAGAATTAAAAAGTTCTGCCAGACCGATTTTTACAATATTTAAAAATATGGAAGAAGTGCATCAAGAAACCATAAAAGCAGCTAAAGCGATATATAGCGGATATGTTCAAAAAGGACTTGAAGAAGAACCGGCTTTTAAAGGCGTCGGGACTGCGTATGTACATTTTTCTAAAGATGAGCCGAAATTATTTCAGCTGCTGTTTATGACAGAGAAGAATGGTATATCAACGGAATTGTCGGATATCCTGCCGGCTATTGACGAAAACAGCAACCGCATTTTAGAATCTGTTCAGAAATACGGAATGAGTAAAGAAAAATCCTACAAGCTGTATCAGTATCTATGGCTGTTTACTCACGGTATCGCTACATTGTATGCTACAGGAGTTTGTCGTTTTACTGATAAGCAAGTCAGTGAGATGTTGACGGAAGTATTTGTATCGATATTAAGAAAAATGAAAGAAGAATCCGAGGTGGAGAACGATGATTGAAATAAATAATATAATAAAAGAATACGGGAATGAAGAAAGCTCCTTTACGGCATTAAAAGGTATATCGCTAAAAATCAATGACGGAGATTTCACCGTTATATTAGGTCCGTCCGGCTCAGGGAAATCAACTCTGTTAAATATAGTTTCAGGTCTTGAACGTCCGAACAACGGAACAATATTTTATGACAGTGTAGATATAACAACTCTAAATGACAACGATCTGACATTATTCAGAAAAAATAATATTGGTTTTGTGTTTCAGCAATATTATCTGTTGCCTAATCTGAATGTAGATAAGAATGTAAAAATGGGAGCCGATTTAGTCGGAAACAGAGAATATAAGCAGATTATAGAAGCGGTTGGCTTAAATGATAAAACAGATAAATTTCCAAGCGAGCTTAGTGGCGGAGAGCAACAGAGAGTCTCCGTCGCCAGAGCATTGGCAAAAAAGCCAAAGGTATTATTCTTGGATGAGCCTACAGGCGCATTGGATGAAGAAACTGGCAGATTGATTTTGGATTACATATTTAAACTTCATAAAAAACTACATTTTACAATTATCATGGTAACGCACAACACGAATATTGCTGATATGGCAAATACAGTTATTAAAATGAATAGCGGAAAAGTGGTTGAATCATATTCGAATCGAGAGCAAAAAAGCGCTTATGTGATAGGGTGGTGACCGCATGATAATTCGATTGAAAGATGCTGTCAAATTAATAGGAGTTACTATTATTACTTGCTGCGCAGTTTTTGTTTCCACTCTGTTTATGAATTACAATATCGATATAGTAAAAATAAAGGATCTTATTGACAGTGACAAAATAATGGCATTTTATGATGCTCAGGTGTTAAACGGAAAAGTGTCATGCGCTGTCAGCGGTTTATGCTTGTTGTTAACATCTGTTGTTATGCTGTGCTTCTATATCAAACACTATATTGATATACATAAAAAAGATTTAGGGATACTCAAGGCATTGGGATACTCGAAATTTAAAATAGCAAAAAATTTCGCTGTGTTCAGCTTGAGTGTTTTTACAGGAACAACTTTGGGATTATGTTCGGCATTTGCTTTACTGCCAAAATTCTATGAGGTTATGAATGAAGACAAAATACTACCGGAAATACCAATGCATTTTAACTTCATATTGTTTTTGTACCTGGTGATTTTACCCACATTGGTGTTCGGTCTTCTTGCTGTGGGTTACAGTTACTTTAGATTAAAATGTTCTGCGCTGGAGTTGTTAAAAGGGAAAAGCGAATCCGCCATGAAAAAGAAAAAAAGCCGCAAACAACATGAAACGGAAATAACATTTTTACAGGAATTAAAGAAAAGCACAGTAAGAAATCGATTTATACTCATATTTTTTATCGCATTTGCTTCATTTTGCTATTCGGCGATGACTCAAATGTCTATGAGTATGAAAGATTTAGCAAGCCCTATGATGGCGGCTATCATTGTCATTATCGGATTTATTTTAGCATTTACTACCTTGTTTTTAGCCGTTACTACCGTTATAAACGCAAATACGAAACAAATATCTATTATGAAGGTGTTTGGCTATTCATTTCGCGAGTGCAGCGATGCAATTCTCAATGGATACCGACCGATCGCCTATATCGGATTTGCCATAGGGACTGTATATCAATACGTTTTATTAAAAATAATGGTTGGCGTTTTTTCTACGACCATGGAGTCAATTCCGGAATACTGCTTCGATGTTAAAGCTTTTATAATCGTTCTTATCTCGTTTGTTTTTATTTATGAAGCTATAATGTATATCTATTCTGCAAGAATAAAGAAAATTTCCGTAAAAGAGGTTATGTCGGAGTAGTCGGATGTGCTGTAATACCGTAGAAAGGAAATCATATGTTAAAATCAGAATTTGAGTTGTTAGTAAGACAGGGAAGAGGAAACGGTATATTATTGCTTAAAAAAGAGGCGGACAAATCCCCTTTCAGAGATATGGTTATATTCGCCGCAATTAACGATTTGCGGTACGACTGGCAATGCAGCGATGACCAGGCTTGGTATGTCTATGAGCTGATCAAGTGCTTCGACGATGTCGATTTAATTGTTGCAGCAATCATCAGCAGATATAAAGAAATATCAGAAAGCGAATACGGCTGCACGCATTATCTGAAAATGCTTACAATTTTTTCTCAAAATGGTTATTCTGATGCAGCAGATGTAATTATGCAAATCTATGATAAAGAGTATAACATAATGGCAGGTCGCACACAAAACTCTGATTCATACGATTATGGACGCGATAAATACGGTTACACTGCGGTTGAGGCAATATATTCCGGATGTATAACGCCTTACAGATTGTTTTGTGATATCGGTAATCTTCTTTTAAAAGATGGCATTTTCCAAATAACTGATTTTTATATGTGGATTGATGAAGTCCGAATATACATAGGTGATACCGCCTTTGATTCGGTGCTGACTTGGGATAATCGCGATGTTATCAGATTCAAATCTGCTTGGAAGGCCGAAAAAGAAAGGATAAAGCATCTTAGGATCAGATGGACATCTGAAATGACGACCTTTGAGAACGTCAACCGTCTTATAACATACATCCGTGAGAGAAAACCTGTAAATTACAGTATGAAAAAATACCTGAAGGATCCGATTGAAAGTAAACAGATTATTGAACTTTCTAAGCTGGCATATCAGGAGAATGATGTTGAACGTAAAACAGTACTGTATTCTATCCTTCCATTTATGGCAATTTCGTCAGATAAGCTCATAGAGGAAGCGTGTAAATATGAATATGCACTTAAAAATCCAGATTGTCCTGAGTATCTGCTTGAAACGCGTATTCTGGAAAAACTCGGCAACATATTCAACGATAAGCCGGATATTCGTGAGTATGCACGGAAGCTTGTTGCAAAGGGATATCCCGACAGTATTATGGTAGGTCTGCGAGCGCAGATCTATGAGCTTTCCGATCATGATTCGTTTGTGAAATACATTAAAGGCATTCCCGTGGAACGATCGAACAGCGACATATGGCATAAAGCGGATTTTGCTGTGCTTGGCATGTGGAAGCATAAACCTGACATTGCGCCTGCGGAGCTTATTTACTATATCTATGAAACAACGCTTTGCGCGGCTTGCCGCAGAAATGCCGTTAAAATAATTAACAAATATGGATTGATGACAAGCGAAATCTGTGACGAAGCCCGATATGACAGCGAAGAAGATGTCAGGAATTTAGTAATGAATCGTTAAATTATATAATTCATTGAGGTAAAATTACATGAGTGAAATTCACGATATTAATACTCCGTAAGACATAGTACATTTTCAACGGGAATGCAACAATCTTCATGACGGATATATTATTGCAGTCAATTACAAAAATGACGTTGTTTCTGACTGCACAACAACATCGTTCGGCTTGGATTCGTTGCTGTCTGTTATGATTCTTATCACAAGCATGGAGAAAACGCCCGTTGTTGAAATGCTCTTCAATAATGTTTGTGATTTTCGTATTCCGTCGGGATTTTTTTATATTTTTGATTTCATGATAGACTTTATTTCGGATGAGCGGTATGGCTTGAAGGATAATTATATTCTCTGGTCAACCGAGTATAATTTCAATCTTGAAAAAAAGGTTAAGCTGAGTGAAAATCATACCGCTTATGTAAAAGCTGGGAAAATGGCATGGCGGTTTTGCAATCAAACGAAATGAGATGTAAATATGAGCAATGGCTGACAATTGATATAATATTCCATCATTATTAAACTGCAATTAAATAATCCTTGTCTTAAAAGAGAGAAAAGCCCATATACCAAAGCTTTTCTCTCTTTTAGCGGTAATTATTTAATTACCGAGTTAATAATCGTTCGGACTGATTTTTGAAAAGAAGACGAGGCTTATATTAAAAAACTGCAAATATTGTCGAATTATATATAATAGGCGGGAAAACTTGAAATACATTAAATTCGAATAAACCTTCCGCATGGTTCTGACAGGATTTAATCGCGAAAGCAATATCAACTGATATAATTCGATAAGGAATGTGTATGAAAAAAGTAAATATTAATAATCTTAACAGTGAGCAGCTGGATGTATTGCAGGAAATCGGAAATATCGGAGCGGGGAACGCCGCCACGGCGTTGGCGACATTATTGTCAAACAGAGTATCAATGTCTGTGCCTATTCTGAATATTGTTGATATTAAAGATATAGCCGATACGCTCGGAGGGCCTGAAAATGGGGTCGTCGGAATACTTATGTCAATGTCCGGTGACGTCAAAGGCCTTATCATGCTTGTGTATGAAGAGAAATTCTTAAATACCGTGATTCGAACGTTGTTGGGCACGGATATAGACGGGCTGAATAATTTAAGCGAAATGGACAAGTCCGTTTTTATGGAAGTGGGAAATATATTGGGCAGCGCATATTTAAATGCGCTGGCTCAGCTTACCGGACTGAAAATAGTAATTTCGCCACCTGATATTTGTGCTGATATGGCGGGAGCCATTATGAGCGTTCCTGCGTCAATTTTCGGAATGACAGGCGACAAGGTTCTTATTATCCGTGAAGATTTTATCGGTACAGAGCAGATCACAAGTCATTTGATCATGATACCTGAAGCCGATTCGTTGGACATTATTTTATCAAGCTTAGGAATTATTTAATGGGAAATCTTATTGTTGTCGGTATATCGGATATGAAAATTGCTTCTGGCGATGACATGCTTATTACATACGCGCTCGGTTCCTGTGTCGGGACATGTCTTTATGACAGTACCGCAAAAATAATAGGTCTGTCACATATCTTATTATCAGACAGCGGAATATGTCCCAACGACAGCAATATTTATAAATTTGCCGATACCGCGATCAAAGAACTGGTCAGACAAATGAAAGCAAAGGGAGCAAATCAATATAGATTGCATGCGAAGATTGCGGGGGGCGCCCAGATGTTTGCAAACAGCAACCGTATCGGCGACAAAAATATAAAAGCGGTAATTGACGAACTGAATAAGCTTGGCATTAAAATTGTAGCTCATGATGTAGGCGAGAATTACGGCAGAACGATGACATGTCATGCAAAAGACGGGCATGTTGAAATAAATGCGATCAGTAAAGGTAAAAAAGCATTATAATACGGATTATACCTGAAATAAAGAGCTGCGGCAAAACGAAAATTTAGCCGCGGCTCTTTTATGGCTATAAAGTTTATAAGCATATTGTTGAAGCGGTGAAAATGTATTTCACAATGATAATATGTCGAATGTGTAAAGCCAAATACAATTGATAGTTGTATTTTAAACAACTATTTGATAATTGTTTTCTATCCATACTCATGTTATCATATAATCACACCGGTGATAACAACGCCGCTAAGCGGCTAATGGAGGTAATAATTATGCAAATTACAATAGGTCAGAAAATACGTGAGCTACGCCGTCGTGACGGCAGGACGCAGGAAACACTGGCGGACGCGCTTGGTGTGACGAGTCAGGCTGTTTCACGCTGGGAGGCTGGCGGAAGTTATCCCGATATGGAGATCATTCCATCAATTGCGAACTATTTCGGTATTACTATTGATGAACTGTTCGGGTATGAGTGTGAACGTACCAAGAAAATTGATGCTCTTGTCAATGAGATACAGACAATGAACAAAGAAAACAACGGTGTTGATGTTTGTATTGACAGATGTCTGCAGCTTGCCCGGGAAGCAATGGTTGAATTTCCCGGCAACGAACGGATTATGCTGTGTCTGGCATCTGTGCTTTACAATACAGGATATGTCCGTTACGGTGAACATCATTTAACTGATACGGAAGGCTATGATGTATACGACGTGGAACGGCACAAAACTTATACAGAGTGGCAGGAAGCGATCAAGCTCTATGAAAAGCTGTTGTCTTCTTTAGGTGAAGGCGACCTTCGTCATCAGGCAGTGCGAGAACTGGTTCAGCTGTATGTTAATACTGGTTGTTATGAAAAAGCTATGACAATTGCCGACAATGCTCCAAGTTTTAACGATTGCCGTGAGCTGCTGCGTTTCAATAGCTGTGATGGCAGTAAACGCTCAGAGATACTTGGCGATACTCTTCTAAAGCTCGTAGAAACATGTTCCAGTCTAATGATTTCTGGTGTCATGGTAAACAAATCCAATATGAATGAAAACACAGCAGTGCAGATCCTTCAAAATGCAGCTGCCATATATGATCTGGTCTACACGGATAAAAATTATGGGCTATATAATGGCAGTTTGACTCGTCTGTATCTGTATATGTCTGAACACCTCTGGCTTGATGGAAATCATGATGATGCATTCGCTGCTTTGGACAAAGCATTGGAATGTGCCAAAGCATATGAGGGTTTCAGCGGTCAAACAGAAATGACATTATCTGCGCCGTTGCTCCGTAAAGTAAAAATCAATCCGAAAGGATATTCAGATTTGCATATTGCATCTGGTTTATCTGAGGATTGGCCCTGGTGGTGCGTACCGGATTGCAGCAAAGTGAAGGCAGAAATGCAGGCTGATCCGCGCTGGGCAGAATGGGTTGCAAAAACAAGGGAATAAGTATATAAATCAAGCCCCGCTTCGGCGGGGCATTTTCTATGTTTGTTAATACTGCAATTAAATAATATCTGCCGGACAATCATAAAAAACATAGGACAGTAAGGAAATGATAAAAACAATGATTAATTTGAATTGGTCGATCCCCGACCAATTATAGATATGCAATCAATGGATATTGAACTCTGAAATCAATGATTTTAGAGGGTTTAGCTGGTTTTTCTATTGCCAAAATCTATGCCGATTAAAAACGGTATTATTCAGTTCAAAGAGAGAAAAGACTCTGGTATATAGTTTTTTCTTATAAGACAAGAATTATTTTATTGCTGTTTCAATAATGTAATAGCTCACGGCAAATCGGTGAAGCTGTGAAGATTGCTTGCTCATTCCGCTCTTTGAAAAGGACACGGAGACTGTCCCGTCCATTTATACATATATACTTCGGAATAAAATGCGTTTTCCTTGCTGCCTTCATGCGATATATAAAATCTGCCGTCTCCCAGAGATACCAACCCTGTCGTGCCATATTTGCTTTCCCACCCATAAATACCGGTTGCTTTATCAAAAAGGCCCTCTTCGGATAGAGTAAGGACAAGACCTCTTTCGCCGTTGCTGCCTTTTAATATTTCCAATCTCGGTTTGATTAAGCCATTGATGGTATAAAGCGACCGATTTTGAAATTGTGGTTTGCTTCCTCTGTATACGGCGGCAAGCCATTTATTTGTAAATGGATCGTATTCAAGATTCTGAATGCCATAGGTTGTATTGCCGGTATATACAAAATATTTATTTCTGGGTTCAACGGGACCGATTTTACTCAATCTGAGTGAAGATTCATATTGCGTCCAATCATCGCAGTCATATTGAACAATAACCTGGTAATCGTTATCCTGCCGGGAAATATCTCCATATATTCCATATGCAACGCATAAATAATGCTTTCCATGTATTTCGCCGAAATCGGGTCCGAAGGAGATTCCGTCGATACCGCTGCAGCCATACCGATGCTTTATTTTCCTGTTGATGTTCTCAACCTCGGTACAGTAATCGTCTGTTACGGTCTTAAGATATACCGTAGTCATTACTCCGTCGCCGTACGCATCCATATTGAGCCGGTTTATTTTTTCGACATCAAAAATGGCGACATAAAAACCCTCCTCCGGCTTTTCATCTACGTTAAGCCGTCTTCGGATCGCCTCTCCGATTGCGTCGTTTTTAAATTCGAGCGAAGCATAAACTTTATTGTTTTTATTATTATAGGCGATACATCCGAGATGACCGTAAATGCCTGTTACGCTTCCCAAAATTTTTCCGTCGATCGTTGTTTTAACCAGGATATTCGTAAAAGAATAATAGATATTTTCAATTTTCTTGTCCACCGCAATTCCCTGAACATGACCTTCCTTCCACAGTCCTGAATATATATAATCCGGAATTTCCATGTAAAAACGCCTCTTTTACTAAAATATTTTATTAAACTTAGATTTTTATTATGCAACCTCTAAAAACACGATTCTTCGAATCATTGCATTTAAATCGATTGTGCAACAGCAATATCCGATTCTAATATATCAATTTCAGTTGCTTTATGCAAAAATGAACAGGCTCAGCAAGGCTTGATCGAAGTATCAGTATCAATCAACAATTTTAAAATATTGATTGCATAGCATCTAGCCAGAAAATCATTGGGATGATTGATATTATTGCCTGTGTAATCGCAATATTTTTTATTTATAAGAAGCTCTTTGTGAATATTAGCCATACCGATAACTTTTATATTAGGCGCAACCAATTCTTTTAATACATCATAATAAGCTTCCTGATAACCTACGAATGCGCTGTCAGGATTTGCAAGCATCGGAGCTACGAGGATAAAATCGCCTTGCCCGACCGTATCAATAATGCTTTTGATATTTTCCTTGAATTTTTCAGGTTTAACCATTAGAGTTCCGTCATTCATCCCGAAGGCCAGAACAGTCAGATCCGGATTGTTTTCGGCAATCAGCTTTTTTGCGTTTGCCGCACCCCAGCCGCTGTCCATTCCGTTGACCGCGGAATTTATCATATTAACTGATGTATTATACCGATCTTCCAGCTTCCATTTGATAAGCTCTCCCCATGTAGGCAAAAAAGGCTCTACATTCATAAAAAAGCTGGAATTGAATCCGCAGGTTATGCTGTCACCGTACAAGACATATTTAAGAGGCTTCTTATTTTTTAAAATACATAATGTATTTTTCAGCTTTGTGTCGTCAAATTTTTCATATTCAATCTTGCATTCGCTTTTATCAAATTCATATGAAACGGCAATCTGATGCTCGATTATATAAGGAGAATTAGTAAATAAAACAAGATTAACTCCGTCGCATGCTTTTTGGAAAGATAAATTTTCTTCTTTTTTTGTTACATGATACAATTCATCCGTTATATACATCATTTTAGAATTCGGCAGCATAATAATCGTATTGTCTTCGATTTTATAATCTTTACCTTCGGTATATTTGATATTCAAACCTGAATTCATAACGGAAACCCCGGATATAGGTTTATATCTGATATTTCCGCATGGCTGTTTATCTCCGATTTTATAAAGCATAACCGGCTCGTGAAGCATAAATCCAGTCTGCGTAAAATCCTCAAGATATTCGTTATAATTGTTTTTATTCATATTAAGACTATTCCTTTCTATATTGCTGACCGAAAAATTTATCTACGAATACCTCGTATTTGTGGAAACACCTGTTTGAGAGGCTTTCGGTAGCTTTGGTGCGCATCGCTTTCGACAAAAACTGGTTGTTTTAAGCAGCTTTACAATAGCATTTTTAAATCATTAAGTCAATAGATGAGGCAAATTTTGGTGAGCCTACAGGAGTATGACCACGAAATTGAATTGTCATCATCTTGTTCCTGCACATATACTGTATGGTGAACAATGGCGTTCGCTTTTTACCGAGCGGCGCCTTTTTCATTTCGGTGAGCAAGTTATTATTTTTAAGGTTTAAATCGCAATTCCGGTAAGCTGAAACCGCTAAAATTTGCGGTTCGGCAGAAAGGCATGGTCATAGAGATGTGTGGAATCGCAGGATTTTGTAATTACGAAAGAAATTTTACCGATCAATACGGTCTTTGGAATGATATATTGATTAAAATGCGGAAAGCTGTCGCCCATCGGGGCAGCGATCAGACTGGAGAATATTTAAAAAGTCATGTAGGACTTGGTCACACAAGACTGTCAATCAGGGATATATCCGGCGGAGCGCAGCCGATTGTAAGGAATATTTGCGGTACGGAGTATGCTATTATATATAACGGCGAAATTTATAATATTGATGAACTAAAGCCCGCATTGACAAAGGCCGGATATAATTTTCAAACTACTACGGATACGGAAGTTATTTTATACTTATATATCGAGTACGGCTGCGATTTTGTGAGCCGCCTGAACGGTATCTTCGCTTTTGCGATATGGGACAGCGGCTTAGAAAAGCTCATTTTATATCGCGACAGAGCAGGGATAAAACCGCTGTTTTATGCAATCAGAAATAATACTCTTGTGTTCGGTTCTGAGCCAAAGGCGTTATTCTGCCATCCCGAGGTAAAACCGGAAATTGACATAGACAGCTTTCGTGAGGTTTTCGGCATCGGGCCGGCACGGACGCCGGGATGCGGTGTGTTCAAAGGAATAAACGAAATATTGCCCGGACGCTTTGCGGTGTTTACAATAGAGGGATTTAAGCAATCGCAATATTGGGAGCTGACTGCGCGAGAACATTCTGACAGCTATGAACAAACGGTAGAAACCGTATCATTTTTAGTCAGAGATGCGATCAAGCGACAGATGGTGTCCGATGTGCCGGTCTGCAGCTTTTTATCCGGAGGTGTAGATTCGAGCATAGTGACGGGTGTTGCGTCAAATTATCTGAAAAAGAGAGGGGGAAAGCTCAACACATTTTCCTTTGACTTTTCCGGTAACGATGTTTATTTTAAGTCCAACAGCTTTCAGCCAGAACGGGACCGAATGTACGTGGATAAAATGGTTGCTGCATATGATCTGAATCATACCTGCCTGGAGTGCGACGAATCTCTGCTTGCGGATATGCTCCATACGGTTGTCGACGCGAAGGATATGCCGGGTATGGCGGATATCGATGCATCTCTTATATACTTTTGCGGTCTTGTAAAGGAAAAAAACAAAGTGGCGTTGACGGGTGAATGCGCCGATGAGATATTCGGCGGATATCCCTGGTTTTACAGAAAAGAGCTGATGAATGCGGACGGATTCCCATGGTCATATGATATTTCGGCAAGAACCGCGTTGTTAACAGATGATTTTATAAAATCGCTCGAGCTTGATGAATATGTATCAGAAAAATACCGTAAAACGCTCAGGGAGGTTCCCGCTTTATACGATGAAACAGCGGAAGACAAAAGGCGCAGGGAAATAACATATCTGAATATAAAATGGTTTATGCAGACTCTGCTTGACCGTATGGACAGGGCGAGTATGTATTGCGGGCTTGAGGCAAGGGTGCCTTTCGCAGACCACAGGATTATTGAATATCTCTACAATGTACCGTGGAATATGAAGTGCGTCAACGGAGTGGAAAAATCACTCCTTCGCGAGGCCTGCGCCGACTTGCTGCCCGAAGAGGTTTTGCATCGCAAAAAGAGCCCTTATCCAAAAACCTATAATCCAAACTTTCATAAGCTTGTTTACGGACGCTTTTCGCAGATTCTCGAAAACCCAAACGCACCGGTTATGGCGTTTATCGATCAGAAAAAAGCGCGCGATTTTATGGCGCTGCCTGTGGAATACGGCAAGCCGTGGTTCGGGCAGCTCATGGCTGCGCCTCAGATGGCGGCATACATTCTGCAGGTAAACGGATGGATGGAAAAATTTCATTTATAACAAATATGATATTTTATCCCGAAGGCGGGATGAGGGTATTTTTGTTCGGAACAAAACTATCCATATTAATACCCCTTAAGTAATTACAGCAATTACAAATCAGCTCCGGTTATGGTATCAATGTGGGTAATTTAATAATCCCTGTTTTATATGAGAAAGCTCATATATCAAAGTCTTTTCTCTCTTTTAGCGGTAATTATTAATTCCGAGTTAATAAAGCGCGATATACATCGCCCGTTTATAAATATATCAATAATCAGTTCAGACTTCAATAAATTTTGTATATAAATATTTAAAAAATATCTTGACAAAGACTTATCAAGGTGTTATACTTGAAAAAATTTCCTCAAGGAGTGTTTCGGCAATGTTGGGTATGTTTAGAAAATACACTAATAACCCATCTATGGCGCACGATACTGGATATTATGCATATCCGGACGGGCTTACATTGTCGTACCCTTATCGGGAAATATAGTTATATTTTTAGGATAAGAATTTACGCGGTGCAAGCCAAAACAAAGGCTTGCGCCGCTTTTTTATTTAAAGGAGTTAAATATGAAAGCAATAATATTAGATATGTATGGTGTTATTTTAAAAGATACAGGCGATGGTTTTATATCATATGTCAACCGAACATTTCCCGATTTAAGTGTTTCTGATATATATGCGCACTGGGACAAAGCGGACTTGGGTGAAATATCCTCATTGGAAGTATTTAAGTTATTGGGATATCAAGACGATCTCAGTAAAATAGAAAAAGAATATTTGGATACTGTGGAAATTGACGAAACATTTTATGGTTTTGCTTCAACCATAACGGAAAAGTACAAATTAGCATTAATATCAAACGATTCAAGCGAATGGAGTAGATATTTTCGTGATAAGTATAAAATCAACAATTATTTTGATGTCATAACAGTGAGCGGCGATGTAAAAGTTAAAAAGCCCGATGTAAAAATATTTACGCTAACGCTTGAAAAGCTCGGAGTTTCAGCATCTGATTGTGTATATGTGGATGACAGAAGATTTAATTTGGATGCAGCACAAACACTTGGTATGGACACAATCTTATTCAACAGCAGAAACGTTCCTTATGAGGGGAAAACCGTTAAGGATTTCATCGAACTTGCAGATATATTATCTTGATATTTTCAGAAAGGAATAAAAACATGAATATCACAATACGAAACGCCGAGAGCGGCGACAATTTGAAGATTCATCTTCTTCAGGAGGAGATAGCAAAGCTACACTTTGACGGCAGACCTGACCTGTTCCGCCAGGAAGCGCGGTATTATTCTGACGAAGCTTTTTCAGAAATGCTCAATGATTCCAATCATTTTATTTTCATTGCCGAAAATGAGAGCGGAGAGATTGCGGGATACGCTTTCGCATATATAATAAAATACCGCGGACACAGTACATACCGCGATTTCGATATGTTTTATATCGGCGACATATGCGTTTTAAGCACATACAGACGGCATGGTATAGGAAAGAAGCTGTTTGAAAAATGCAAATTGCAGGCGATCAATTCACACTGTGATAATATTGATCTCGGAGTATTCAGCTTCAACCGCGATGCGATCGCGTTCTACGAAAGCTGCGGCATGAGCGAGCGAATGAGAAGAATGGAAATGAGGATTGATTAAATGGACGAGTTGAAATTGGTTTTCCCGACGCCGGAAATGGAAAATGCCGTTATGGATTACAGAACAGAATTCTTCGATAACGGAGAGATAAGAATTCACGGCAGCGGCGGACTGCATAATGACAGTGATTATCGGATATATCTTGATAAAATAACGCACAAGCTTATAAAATCGGGATTTGATGTAACAGCTCTTGATTTATCTGCTCCTGTGATAGAGGTAACAAGAAATAAGCTTAAAGAGGGAAATTATCAGGCAAATTTGATTGTCTCCAATATGACAGATTTCAAGCTTGACCGCAAGTTTTCTCTGGCAATAATCGCTCGCAGTGGTTTTATGCACTTGCTTTCAGCGGAAGAACAACGCCAAGCGTTATGCAATATATATAATCATTTAACCGATGATGGTATACTTACGCTCAACACATTTCAACCACACCCTAAAATACAGTCAAATCAAATGAACACCTCACCTGATGATTTTACTCTGCGTTCTGAATATATAAATAAGGACGGTCACAGAGAACGGATATACAATGCGATTACTTACAATTACCAAACACAAATCATGAGCGGTAACTGGAAATTTGAAACGCTGGATGATAACGGAAATATTATTGATACACGCATTCGACCGCTTGCAATGCGGCAAACATATAAACAGGAAATTGAGTATTTGTTTAAGTTGTGCAATTTTGATATAGTCAATGTTTATAACGACTACCGAAAATCACCGTATAACGGTAATTGCATATGGATTTTAAACAAGAGAGGCTGATATTATGATAAAGCAACTAAATTATAATGATCTTCCCGAAGTACTTTCAGTCATTCATAAAAGCTTCGCGACTGTTGCTGTGGAATTTAATATTACACGCGAGAATTGCCCAAATCATACAAGCTTCATGAAGCTTGAAACACTGCAAAAGCGATTTTCAAACGGAGAATTGATGTTCGCTGTACATAGCGGCGATGAGTTTATTGGCTTTGTTGGGATTTCAGATGCCGGGAATGGTACGTATGAGTTACATAATCTTGCCGTACTGCCGGAATACCGCCAGAACGGATACGGTAAAATGCTTATCGATTACGCAAAAGAAAAAGTCCGCGCATTCGGCGGACAAAAAATTACAATAGGTATTATCGAGGAAAACACAAGACTTATGAACTGGTATACGGCAAACGGATTTGTCCATACCGGAACGAGAAAATTCGATCACCTGCCGTTTACGGTGGGATTTATGGAATGGAGAGATAATAAATGAGCAACGAACTTGTGAGCAATATAAAAAGTCAGACGGAAGCATTTGTTTGAATAAATTTAAGTAAAGACTCCTGCCGTTTACGGTGGGATTTATGGAATGGAGAGATAAAAAATGAATTATGATGAATTAACCGCGTATTATGAAAGCAGCCATGATGAAAAAAGCAGATTGATAAATGACAAAATGCACTCATTAGAATATATTACTACAATGTATTTGTTTAAGAAATATTTACCTGGAAGCGGAAGCGTTATCGACTGCTGCGCAGGCGGCGGAATCTATTCTTTTACATTAGCAAAACAAGGGTATGAAGTAACCGCCGGAGATCTTATGAAAAAGCATGTTGATATTCTGCATTCAGATAATAAAAACGGATTACTTAAAGCGGTATATCAAATTGATGTACTTGATATGTCGCGTTTTGAAAGCGAAAGCTTTGATATTGTATTATGCATGGGTGCTTTATATCACATTATGAAATATGACGATCGGCAAAAATGTGTTTCCGAGTGCTTGCGTCTTTTAAAAAGAGGCGGTTGCTTCGTCGCCGCTTATGTAAACCGAAACGCGGTATATATCAATCATTTTAATCAGGGTTCAGACATCGAAAAACGAAGACAAACATATCAAACAGGAAAAAACGGTATATTTTATGCTATGGATTTCGGCGAATCAGATAATCTTATGAACCAATTTCCTCTCGTAAAAATAACAAATGCCGGCGTGGATGGACTTATATATCCGCTTAAAGAAAGACTCAATTCTGCAAGCAAGGATGATTTTGATGATTATTTACAATACCATCTCGCAAGCTGTGAACAACCGTCAATAATAGGACACAGCATGCACGGATTATATATCGGGAGGAAAACCGATGGGAGATAATGATACCTGCCGTTCTGCGGCAGATTTTATAAAATGGAGATGAAAAAATGGATACAGCCAAAACAGTAAAAGAATACTACAACAGTTCGGTTGAAGCCGAATGGAACAGAATTGCCGGAAGACCGGAATTCCTTTTGACTTGCCGCTTTTTAGATAAATACATTAAACCAGGTGACAGCAAATACATTAACTCCGGTGACAGCGTACTTGATATAGGCGGCGGCCCCGGACGTTATTCGCTTTATCTGTCTCAAAAAGGATGTAATGTAACCCTGTTCGATCTTTCTGACAAAAACATCGAATTTGCGAAGAACAAGGCCGATGAATTAAATCTTAAGCTAAACACCATATGCGGCGATGCACGCGAAGCGGACAGTCTTGTAAATAAACAATTTGATTATATTCTGCTCATGGGACCGATGTATCATCTTCTTGAAGAAGAGGACAGGATAAAAGCGGTTAATTCCGCGCTTAAGCTTCTGAAGCCGAATGGAATTATATTCGTTTCGTTCATCAGCGTTTACGGCGGTTTGATTTATATGACAAAGTGCGCTCAGGATATTATCATATCCGAGGTTCCTATGGAAATCAACTTCCGTGAAACAGTTATTAACAGACGAAGCTATTCCGGCGAAGCCTTTACCTTGGCTCATTTTATACAGATGAAGGAAATACTGCCGTTTATGGAGCGGTTTCCGCTCGAAAAGCTTCATCTTTTCGGACAGGAAGGCATTATGACACTCAACGAAGACAAAATAATGTCTCAGCCGCAGAATGTAATCGATGCATTTGTCGATTTCAGCCTTAAGGTATGCGAAAATGAAGAGCTTCTCTCATGGTCAGAACATCTCATGTATGTGGGGAGGAAAAAACAATGCTAACACTTGAAACTAGGAGGAAAAATTTATGATAGCTAAAGATTTATATAATCACTTAGAACAGGATTTTCGCTTATCAATTTGCGATGATGATTGGAGCGAAATGCAAATGAGTAGCTATATAACCGAGCAATACCAACAGCGTTATATGGGGCTTGTAACCGATAATTCAGATAAGATCGATTATGTCTACACGGCGGTGTTTCCGTCCGCTGAAGTAATCGGCAAAATTATAAGCGACAACCGGAAAAACGTGCTGTTGTTCCTGCATCACCCCATGGACTTTGATATAAACAGAATGCCTGTGTTTACAGATATACCGCTTAAAACTCTGAAAACATTTAAAGAGAGAAATATATCAATTTATAATTTACACGCACCGCTTGACGCTAACGGAAAGTTTAGTACCACCTGTAATTTCGCCGCTGCGCTGGGAATAGAAATGACCGGCGAATTTTACAAATATCATAAAGTAAAAATCGGTGTGATTGGGAAAACTTCATATAAAATAATCGGTGAGCTACAAAAGCGGTTTGAAAACGCTGTAGGACATAGTGTCAAGCTCTATCAATACGGAGATGCTACTATTAACGGTGACAAGGTAGCGCTTGTTGCCGGCGGCGGTAACGATGCAAACATTTATCCATTCCTGCGGGATATGGGTATAAATACTTATCTGACCGGAATAGCACGAAAGGTTGAAGCTTATCCACCCTCTGTCGAGGCTCACAGCGCCGCAAAGGAATGTGAGATAAACATAATAGCCGGAACTCATTATTCAACAGAGAAATTTGCTTGTATAAAGATGGTCGAGTTTTTTGCGCAATTTGGCGTGCCCGGTGAGTTCGTTCCCGGCATACCGTGCATGGAGGATATATAAAAAAACATGATAACACTTGAAACAGAAAGATTGCTACTGCGCCCGTTCACAAGCAGAGACTATGAAGCGGTATTTTCATATTCATCCGTTCCCGAAAACGTTAAATTCATGGTTTGGGGACCTAACGATGAAGACGCAACGCGCAAATTTCTTGCCGAATGTGAAGAAAAGCGGGCTTGCGATCCGATGACGGAATATGATTTTGCGATTGTTATAAAAGCTGAAAATAAAGTGATTGGAGGCTGCGGGATTTATCTAAGCAAAGAACCTAACACCGCCATGCTCGGCTGGATTCTGCACCGCGATTATTGGAAGCAAGGCTATATGCCGGAAGCCGCGACCGCTCTGTTGAAATATTGCTTCGAGGAATTAAAGCTTCACCGTGTATTTGCGACCTGCAATACAGAAAATTACAGTTCTTATCGCGTTATGGAGAAAATCGGAATGCGCCGTGAAGCGCATTTTATTAAGAACCGGTATGGCCGTGTCTGCGACAGTCAGATATGGTATGACGAATATCATTATGCGATACTCGACGAGGAATGGGAAGCAAAAAAAGAAATCGAATATTACTGCGCTCTGCCATGTCATTTTGATGGTTTTATCGATATACCGAAGCTTTCAGACGGAACAATAGAGCTTGTATGTACAAACAAATGCGAATCCATACCGGAAAAGAAATATGTACCGGCATATATTTTTGAAATCCGTAAAAACGGACAGAGAGTGGGAGTATTGGGGCTACGGATCGGTTATACCGAAGGATTATATTACGGCGGACAAATCGGATATGCTGTTGATGAACCGCATCGCGGTAATGGTTATGCCGCGGCGGCGTGCCGTCTCGTTTTGCCTGTGGCGAAAGCGCACGGTATGACAAAGCTTCTTATAACAAATGATGTGAACAACTTCGCTTCACGGCGTGTGTGTGAAAAACTCGGCTTGCGCTTTGTCAGAACGGCACTTCTTCCGGAATGGACTGAGCTATACTGCGAAGGTCAGCGATATATAAATATTTTTGAGTGGAGCGATGATTAAAAATGTTAAAACATAAAGGAACACAAACAATTAAAACGCCTCGGCTAATATTACGCCGGTTTACTGTTTCCGACGCTCAGGCTATGTTTGACAACTGGGCAAACGACGAGAGGGTGACACGCTTTCTGACATGGACGCCGCATGACACGCCGGAGCTTACAAAGAAGCTTCTTGCCGTATGGACAGAAGCATATGACAAACCGGATACATACAACTGGGCTATGGAGCTGAACGGGGAAGTAATCGGAAACATCAGCGTTGTCCGGATTTCAGAACAAAGCGAATTTGCTGATCTCGGTTATTGCATGGGGCATGAATGGTGGAACAAAGGAATTATGACAGAAACGGTAAAAGCCGTTATTGATTATCTGTTTGGAGAAATAGGATTCAACCGCATCAGCATTTCACACGCGGTGAAAAATCCCGGTTCAGGATGTGTCGCGCAGAAATGCGGAATGACATACGAAGGGACGCAGCGACAGCTTTACAAAGCTGTATACGGAGAGTTTCTCGATATAGCTCATTACGCCATACTGCGTGAGGAATGGAAGGATACAATAAGGTGAACGAACTTGTAGCAAACATACGCCGTCAAACGGAAATAATGTTGATAAACGCCGATATTATGCTGAAAACATGTAATCTCGATTTTATACTCTGTGATATACCGATCTGGAAGCACGTTTATCATATGCTGTATTCGTGCGACCAGTGGTTTATCAGCCCGTTTGAATATGATAAAGAGCCGGATTTTCACGAGCCGAATCTGAATTCGCTTGACATACCGAGCGAAAAGGTTTTATCGCGTGAGACGCTTGCATCTTATCTCGAAACGCTCAGAGATAAAACTCTCGCCTATATAGATACCCTGACGGATGATCGACTATATGAGATACCGAAAGGCTGCGCTTCAAACCGTCTTGGGCTGATTGTAATTAACACTACAACGAACAAATAGACTTATTGCAAAAAGAGAGATAGGAATCGGAATTTTGCTTAATATGATAAAGGGCTATGGCGACAGCATTGAGGAAGGCAAAATCCTGCTTGAGCACACAGGAAATCAATCATTTTGCCTCAGGCATGGTCAATGGGAGTTTTTTTTAGAGTCTGCCTCATCAAAGTGGTAAAAAGATGAGCAATTATAACGAAAAGCATGTGGCCATGCCTGAAAGGTTCTCGTTTCATAATGTGTCATACCAAGATAGCTTTTACACTCCTGAAAGCACTGCTCGATTGACCACCGTAAAGTCGCAAGCCTGTCTAAAGTACTTCTATCAATATTTTCAGGGGTATTACTGATAAAATATTTGATTTTCCCGTCACTGTATCTGCGAATGTAAATCCAGATCCATTCTGCCGAAGCAATATAGTTAGCGTATTGCGTCGTGCTTTCGCAGGAGAGGCAGCGAATACATTTTGTATATGTACAAATAGGTCCTTTTGTACCCTGAGCAAGAGAGGTCATTTCCCATGGAATTTGCTCATTTCCTGCAATCTCTTTTACTGTTACCACCGGAATAGATGGACGGGGATGTTTAAAGGGTCTTCCATTTGCATTCGTACTTTAGGTATTTCCATCTGTGGCATTTTAAGAAAAACCAGTTCATTTTCCTTTGTTGCGGCAAAATATGAAACGTTTTTTGGCAGACTTTTTAAGAATTTATGCAATTTAAATAAAAAGGAAGAAGGCCTATCACTACAACGAACATATACAAAACAAGAAAAAGGTTGCGGCACCTCACCGTTATTGACACGCAGCTCTTTTGTCAAATAATCGACTGTAAAGCGTTTTGGAGAAGAACACGAGTTTTATACAAAATGCACACACTTGCCGCGTTTCCGTTTGTTACATTTGCTTTGTACACACCCTTAGCTTTTCCCGTTTGTTCTATGTGAGGGGTGTAAACACCAATCGAAACGCATTTGTCCAAGTGTATTCCTAACGATAACCAAATTATTTTTTTATACTTTGTCTCAATACAGAGACTCCAGAATATATTCCTATCAATACAATGAAAATTTCAAGTCTACCTAATAACATGCCGAACATTTCTACGATTAATGTAGCTGATCCGGTTGTAGGGGTGGTAAGGCCGATGGACAATCCGACAGTACCCAAAGCGGAGGCAAACTCAAACATCGCCTCAATCAGGGAACAACCAGCAGTTACAGTAATGAGTAACGTGCCTAGAATGAAGAGACCTAAATAGCACGTCACAAAGCCGGTTGTATCCATCGCCAGTGAAGTATCGATAAGCGTTTTTCCCTGCGCTCTTACATAATATGGCGCATCGACGCTTCTTGGCGGTACGAGACGTTTTCGTATGTTCTGTATAGTGATGCGTAACATGAGATAAATGCGGGTAAGCTTTATGCCACCGGCTGTCGAGCCCATTCCACCGCCAACGAGCATCATCAAAATCAGAATGCCTATTGCCAGTGGAGGCCATGTAGTATAGCCCATAGTAGAATACCCGGTTGTGGATAATGCGGAAGAAATGTCAAACATAGCGTGTCGGAATCCTTCACCAGTGCCCATGTTGAGCCCGCTGATCAGTGACAGTGCGGTGATAGGAACAAAAATCAGGAGCAAGAGGAGCATGAACCTAACTTCGCTGACCCGGATGACCTGCCGCCATTTCCTTCTTGTAAGAAGCAAAAGAACTACAAAATTCGTTGTACCAATTAGCATCAAAACAAATGTAATGATTTCAATTGTAAAACTATTATACTCTCCGATGCTGTTTAGCTTGGTTGAAAATCCACCGGTTGATAACGCGCACATTGTGTGGTTAACCGCATCAAATAACTTCATACCTGCGATGGTGTATGCTGTCGTACCGACTACAAGAAAGCCATTATACATCAGACATATCGTCTGCGCTGTCTTTTTCAAGTTGGGCATGAGTTTATCGGGATGCCCTTCTGCATTATACAGGTTCATAGAGTGCTTATCCTGAACGAGCATCACCATCATCATCACAAAGCCAAGGCCGCCGCAGAACTGCATAAAGCTCCGGTGGAACAGGAATATATGCGGAGTCTCCGATATATCCATAACGGAAAGACCGGTGGTTGTCCATCCGCTAACAGCTTCAAAAAGCGCTTGAATAAATGTGAGTTGGCCGCTGATGACAAAGGGCAGCGATCCGATCAAAATACCCCAGCCCCATGCGAAAAGCACAGTAAGACTGCCGCGTTGCATAGAAGATCGCCATTCAAATGTTGAAACCTCTTTTTTTCCAATCAGACAGGTGATGGTACCTGCAATAATAGAACCGAGAGCCGGTATAACAAAAGATAATGTATGTATCCTGTCTTCAGCGTAAAATGGCAGGACAATTAACGGTGCCGCAACCAGCAACCCTATTAACAACATTAGCTTTCCTATATTGCTGCGATTTATGAATTTGTTAATCAAGCCAATCACCGTCCCGTCAGTTCCTTGATTGCTGCCAATTCCTGCTTGTCGGAAGAAATAATTATTAGCATATCTCCTGCAAGAATACGTGTATCTCCTCTGGGCACCAAAGTAATATCGCCTCTCAATATGCATCCTATAATGACTTGTTTCGGAAGGTCGATTTCCCAGAGCTTTTTACCCACGACAGGCGCTGTGCCGGGAATCGGTACCTCAGCAATACTAACCCGCCCCTCTCCAATAGGCACAAGGTTTGCAATTTTATCTACAAATGCTTGCTGCTCAATGATACCTGTTATTACGGAAATTGCGCATACAACGCTGTCGATACCCATTTTGTAGAAAAAATCCGTTTTTTTAGGATCAGAAACCAAAGCAACAGTTTTCTTCACCTTAAACTTTTTTTTACATAGTTCACATATCACTAGGTTTTCTTCATCCTTTGATGTCAATGCAATCGCAATGTCTGCATCACCTGCATTGGCATCCTCCAATACAAACGGTTTTGTACCGTCACCGTTAATAACGTTAAGGTTATCAATTTCAGCCAGTTTTAAACAGTCCTCATATGTATCATTAATCACAGTAACTTTGTAACCTTTTTTAAGTAGGGATGTTGCAAGGGATTTTGCTTTGCTTCTTCCTCCGACAAGTAGTACGTTCGTTTTCATTGTGTTGCCTCCTGAGAATTGTCTTCTGTAATACCTGTTTCAGACAATATTTTATTGATCTCCTTTACAGACAGAACGGCTGGACAGATCGTATCGATGCCAAATTCACGATACACATATTCTCTGTCAGGATCATAAAGCCTTGCAATTACGCGTTGTATCTGAAACTGTTCTCGCGCAATTTGTGCTGCCATAATGTTTACATTGTCATTATTCGTTACTGCAACTACAACATCAGCCTTCCCGAACTGTGCTTCCTGAAGAACATCAAGATCAGTAGCGTCTGCGGCTAAAGTGATTCCTCCAAAAGAAGGAGAGAGCTTTCGAAAAGATTCTTTGTCCTTATCGACAATCAGAACATTTCCACCGTTGTCAGAGAGTGTATTAGCCAGATTTGCCCCTAATCTTCCGCAGCCTATAATGATTATGTATTTTTCATTTGAGCTTCTATCAAAAAACATTTTCATATTTAGTCCTTTCTTACAATATGTCCGATGCCGTGCTTGTCATATTCAATTTCATATTTCTTTCTTTCTTCATCCTCTTCAACAGAGTAATCGCTTTCATCATAAGCGCATTTACCGTTTGAAAAGAACGTTCCATAACAATCAAGATTTTGCCGGGCTGGTATGTAAGTGGGATCAAGTGCCCAAGCAGCCCTAAAATGTTTCATAGCAGCAAGATGGTCACCTGTTTTTTCCAATAGAATGCCGATTAGATTATGCGGCTCAGGTGCATGAGGGTATTTACCAATAGCGCTGCAAATGAGGTCTTCACATTTTCGATAGTCCTGTTTACCGATAAGCTCTCTTACCGTTTTGCTGAGTGTGCTCAGTTCCTCTGAGCTCTTAGATAAATCATACCGTTCCATTGCTATATGCCTCCTTTAAGTAGGTGGACTTTACATGATTATAGTAGCAGGAAAGCTGTGAGCACGGTGTGAGAGGTCGGAATTTTTTGTGAGAATGCTGTGAGAATGTAAAAAGGACCGCTTCGAACGATTGAAGCGGTCCTTTTTTATGATTCAGTTTTGTTTTATATATCTGAGAGCCGGTATCCAACACCGATTTCAGTTAAAATGTATCGTGGCTTTGCGGGGTTCTTTTCGATCTTGCGCCTCAGACCTGCCATCAGTGTACGAAGCGCCTGTGTATCTGATCCATATCCTACACCATAAACCTCGTTAATAATGTATTTTGTTGTCAGCACTTTACCGAGGTTACGGAAAAATAAAGAAAGAAGAATATATTCCATCGGCGTTGTGTGCAGCTCGGCATTGCTCAAATAAACAAGATGCTTTTCCAAATCTATTTTCAGCTCACCTACGGAAATGCTTGTTTGTTGCTTAAGGCCAACCGCTTTATGCAGGTGACGGAGTGCAACCCTGATACGAGCCATCAGTTCGGTAGCAGAAAAAGGTTTCGTCAAATAGTCGTCGGCTCCGCTGTCCAACGCCAACGCCTTTTCCTTGTCCTGATCACGGGCGGAAACAACAATGATCGGCATTTCCGACCATTCGCGAACTTTTTTAATAACCTCCATCCCGTCGAAATCCGGCAAACCTAGATCCAGCAGCATCAGATCAATCTGTCCGGAGACAAGCGTTGAAAGCGCTCCCTGCGCTGTTCCAGTCGTCGTATATGGAAAACCCTCCTGCTTCAGAGAATATGTTATAAAATTTCTAATCTGTGAATCGTCCTCGACAATCAAGATTTTTTCAGTTCTACTATCCATGTTTTATACCTCAATCGGCAGCGAAAAGACAAATTCAGTCCCCTGCCCATCAGTGCGATTGCGGCCTACTATTGTACCGCCGTGAGCACTGATGATCGCTTCGCAGATTGTGAGACCTAAACCCACACCCCGTTGCGCGTCGCCTCCTCCGGAGCGGGTAGTGTAAAACATCTTGAAAATATTTGGTAATTCAGATGCAGGGATTCCACATCCTCGATCAGCAACAGTAAATACAGCCGAATGGTCATCTTTAGCTGCTGAAATACTTATCTCACGCTCCGGAGCAGAGTGCTTAATAGCGTTATCCAGCAAATTGATAAATACTTGCTCGATCAGTTTTGCGTCCATAGGCACGATCATTATTTCTTCGGGGATATTGACCGCAATATCATATTCAGGGTAAAGCTTGGCAATATGTCCTACCGCACCGCCGATTACTTCTTCTACCGCTTCTGGTTGCTTGGCAAGAATCAGCTTTCCGTCCTGTAAGCGGGTAAGACTTAAAATGTTCTCGACCAGCGAATGAAGCCAATCAGCATCTTTTTGAATTCCCTGCGCAAGTGAATACCTCGGGTCGTCTACACAAGTCATATCCATCATTATTTCCGCCGTACCCATAATTCCGGCGAGAGGTGTGCGAAGATCGTGGGAAATCGCACGTAAAAGATTGCTGCGGTATCGCTCCTGTATGGTTTCCTCTCTGGATTTCAACTGCTCCTGTGCACTGCGAAAACGGTCCATTGCAAGCGCTGTACTTTCTATCATAGATCGTAAGAGGCGTTTCTGCGGCTCGTTCATGGAAACGGCGGTTTCCTTTGGAATTCGCAACACGCCCAGGATCGCATTTCTTCCGTAAATTGGCCAGTCGTAAAACTCATCATTAATATCATAAGCTGTCCGCAGACCCTCTATTCGGTACCTAAGTTCGGCAGTGTTGTCCAACTTACGCCGGACTTGTTTTCCTTCGCTTTGTTGCTGAACAAAGTTCTGCTCAGGTTGACCGCCTTCATCAAAGCACAGACAGGCGGCCCGGCAACTCATAATACTGCTGATTGCGTCTGTAGTAATATTGGCTATATCGGATATATCGGCGGCATCCGTCAGCCGGTTTGTAAGATGAAACAGGGAACTTGTTTCTGTTTCTTTCTCCTGCGCCTCCAAAGCATTCTGCTTGACTTTTGAGGTTAGGGTACTAGTGACGAAGGCAGTAATCGTCATAACAGCAAAAGTAATGAGATAAGTCGGATCATTGACAGAAAGCGTGTAGTACGGTTTTGTGAAAAAATAGTTAAACGCCAAAGTCGCAACTACTGATGCAACGATTCCATAAGAGTATCCACGCGTCAACCTGGCAATCATGAGGATAGAGAAGAGATAAACAATAACAATATTCGTTTCCGGAAAACCAAAAGAACGGAAGGCCCAGCCAATACCAGTTGCGGAGGCAATAATCACAACAGTGATCAAAACGGGGTTGAAAGCGTGTTTTTGCCTCTTACTTTTTAGTACTGTCACTTTTCCTGCCTCCCCGAGTCCGGCAATCAGCCGGTTTATCCGCATCTATAGGAACGAGCCAAAGATTCCCTTTTTTTACCGCACCAAAAACGCGCCCCGCTACGCAGTAATAATTAACCATCCGGCTTGAAATGCCCCATTTTATCCCAGCTTCTTTAACAGTTAAGTAATCCATTATGAACCACCTCAAGATATGATTGAGGTTATTATACTTCATTATCTCGAAATATGCAAGATAGTACATTATGGTGCTAAGCTGTGGAAGCATACTATACAACGTCAACCTTCAACCATCCACGAAACGTATATAAGCAGTTTAACGGAATGGTGAAGCGGAAACGGGAGTGGTATATAGATTAAATAATGTCAAGTGGTATCTGATATTACTTGATTTATTTGGAAAATTATGATATGCTTTATATTATTATGATTGACAAACAGAAACTTGTGAGATAGTTTAACTGCAGATTATTTATGTAACAGGAGGTTAAATATGAAAAAATGGATTACCGAGGATTGGGGATTTGAATTAACAGTTACTCAAGGAAAAGCCGGGCACTGCAGACTTGGGTTAGAAGAAGGAGATAAATTTGTCTTTTCGTACGAATGCCCTGCCGGAATGTGCCCGAAAACAATGGCACAGTTATACACATGGTGCGAGGTTATCAGATGCGGCGGTGACTTTACACACAGAGGCTTAAAGGAAAAGTATGAAATGGATATTCCGTGCGCCGACAGATGTATTAATTTCCATTTAAAAGCAACTCCCATAAACAGAGACGAAAACGGAAAACCATTGCCAAACAAGCCAAGGCCGGAATAATCAAAACAAACGACTTTCATCATAAGTTCATATGAGGTGTCTATGAGTGATACTATTATAAACATAAATCTTTTACGAAATATAATTCTTGATAGTCAGCACCTGCTCGAAAAAAGTTCTAAAAGCATAGAGGATATAGTATCGGACATATGCGGATTGCAATATGACCCTAATCCCACAATATATCTAAACCAATATATGGTGCTTTGAAACAGGAAAAAGATTTTAAAGCAGAACAGTTGGATATCGCTGCATATAAGGAATTCAAGATCACCGAAACATGGACATTTAAGAGGAATATATTTTTTGTGCCAAGCAATGAATATTCATTATATCGGCATGCAACAAAAGGTATTTCGAGATGGGGAAGCTCTGACGAAAGCTGGCTTAAAGACGGAGACAGTCCTGAAATTCAAGAGGCTGAGCGTGGGGAGACGTAGATGAGGTGTATGAAGTTATGGAAAAGTTATATGAAAAAAATGATTTGTTAAAAATTAAGCAAATAGTTATTGAGGCTATCCAAGAATTTGACTGGTAATTACCATATCATTTTTGCGAAAACTTTATAACTGTGTATAGAAAGAACGTAATTTTGGAGTAATTAAATGAAAATAGGATTATATTGGCCTGGCTGTAAATATACAAACGGAAATTGGTGTAATGAAAAGATCGATTCGTTTTGGGTTGAATGTACTCCAGAAGAAGCCATAAAAAAAGTTTTTCCTTTTTTGTCTGATACTCAGAAAAAAGAAAGCAAGAAAAACTTTGAATCAGAAGTATATGTAAACATAGATAATAATAATTTCTAGAGTAATTATTATTTCCTTGTTTCTAAGGATTTGCGTTCAATAATATCTTTTAAATGGTATTATCCATATTCCGGTCAATGGAACGGATATTGCCCATTTGTAAAAATAGAGGAAATTGAGATCAATGATTTAAGTGAAATTGCAGGCATAGTTATTAATGAATAAATTTCTATTTGATTTATTTGCATTTTGTATGAGAAATACAAAAAAACAAGATGATATTAACGGGATTGATGAGGGGATCGATTTGAAATCCAATATTGGAAATATAGTGAACGAATCTCCATATAAACTTTCCTACTATTTTTACGATGCCAATTGTTTCGGAAATGTTGTTTTAATTCTTGAAAAAGAAAATTGCTGGTACAGATTTATTTTTGATCGAGGAGACATTTATTTCTCTCAGAATCCTACTCGTACTGAGACTTGGGTTAATCAAAAGTTGATTGGAAAATATACAGAACACACTAACTTAAAATATGAACTGTATTTATCTGAAATTAAAAAGTTTGTAGATAAAAAATAATAATTCTCATAAGATAGCTGGTTTGAAAGGCACTCTTTCGGGAGTGCCTTTTTCATGCCCAGTTTAACGAGGAGGTGGTGAGATATGGCGGATAATTTCGGCTTGTAAATCGGTGTCGAGGGTGAAAAGAGTACTATAAAAAGCAGTAAATACCGAGTATTTAACAATTTTGAAAAGTGGCCGTGCCGTTATCACTTGGATATTTTAACTCATACAAATTCATGGAAAACAAAAGAAAACATAAAAATATTAGCTGATTCCATACAAAAATTAATGAGAACAGACAAGCCGAAAGTAATTGGGCTTGGTGCGGCTTCATGGGTTGGTCATGTATTGGGTACTGTTGGTTGTTTTGCGGAGGGTTTTACTATTGTATATGATAAATAGGGCATACATTATACAAAGCTTGAAACAGTAGAGTGGCTGTGCAGATGCGGTTTATATCCATACATAGATGAACTTCAAAAGGAAGTAAATCTAATAAAGAATTCCATAAATGAAGATGGTATCAAGTTTCATTTGAGGATAGTACATAAGTGTTTCTCCGGTAATATCAAACAACACGCCGTCAACCGCTTTGAAATACTCATTTCCGGTCTCAACCTCAAAAGCGCTTATCTTTTGTATATAGCTTTCGCAGTCTTCATCTCCATAATAATCAATAATTGATTTGACTGTTTTGGGAATAGTAAGAACCGGATTGGTGCCGTTATATGCAACAAGCGTACCGTCATCCGTTATTATGTAATCCGAAGATGGATTTTCGCTCTGTTCAGTCGTTATTATTTGTTCGGACGTTTTTATTTGTTCAGTTGTTTCATGGGATTATTCTTTCGGGGACAAAGAAACAGATGCAAAACTTAAATCCGCCATAAATTCAGGTGTTAAAAGTTCAGGTTTGCTTTGTATGCTCACTAACATATCATCATAAATAAATTCAACATACAAACGAGGATCGTCATTAAATTCAGTAACCAAGGCGCTTACTTTCCTATCATTTAATTCATATTCTTTAATGTATATTTTTTTAAAAATAGGATAATCAGAATAGTTGTTTACATTAGGTGCACCGGGCCATATCCGATTAATAGACCATGAAATGTCATGAGATGATATTTCATTAAGTATCACGCTGTCATCAATATACATAGTCTTAATAATGAAATCAGTATTTTTTTCTGTACATTGATACCAAATCCAAGGTTTATTATATTTTTCATATGGGAACACTGAAATGATGGGTAAACCTTCTTTGTTTCGAAGAGTTATTGGAGCTCCTTTGTAAAAAGGAACATTTAGTTTATTGTCTGTTGTTCTACTATATATAAAAGCACGGAAAACTCCTTTATTATTGTTATTCTCATCTTCCTCTATTTCTTTAATTTTTTCTTCCGAACATATGGCAAAAAATGATCTTTTTAATTCTTCGATCGTTTTAAATTCTTCAGGATAATAAATCGGGGGTTCTTCAATTGAATTATTAGATTCATACAAGTTATCAGAATTGCTGCTTGTAATAGATTTAGAATTATTTTCGATGTTTATCGCTTTGCATGATGTTAAGAGTAATATAACTCCCATTAAAAGAACTATTACTTTTTTAATTTTATTATACTCCTTAAGATTAATGATGATTTTGAACGCCTTTGTATAATAAACGTAGTGCAGTTTTAATAATATTAGTCAGCTTCCGCGGCAACATTCTGACGGAGATAATCAACGCTAGTTTGCTCACCGAAAACATACAGATAATAATCTTCCAATGTCGGTGTTACGCAAAAAGCGGATTCGGACGGTTTATTTTCTGAAAGCACACGCAAAGAAACAGACATCTGATCATCCTCGGTCTTGACAATGTTTGTCACACGAAATTTTTGCTGAAGCTCAGGGACGTCCGCTTCTGAGCAGGGAACATTCCAAACAATGCCCTCGATTTTACGCACAAGTTCATGCGGTGAGGCATTGTTAATAATAACGCCTTTTTTTAGCATTATTATGCTGCGGGCAATATATTCAATATCCGAAACAACATGAGTCGCTATAATTACGATCTTATCAAACGCGATGCGTGAAATGTAATTTCGGATCGCAATTCTTTGCTTCGGGTCAAGCCCTGCGGTCGGTTCGTCGAGAATAAGTATTGCGGGATTTCCGAGCAATGCCTGCGCAAGCGCAAGCCGCTGCTTCATGCCGCCGGAAAGCGCGCCAATTTTTCTGCGCGGCACATCGTCAAGCTCTACGGCGGAGAGCAACTCTGGTATTTGCTTCTTAGCTTCTTCATTTTTAATGCCCTTAAGTGCCGCAATGTACCACATAAAGCGTTCTATCGAAAAATTAGGATACATTCCGGGATATTGAGGCATAAAGCCCAGCTTTTCGCGAAAGCGGACACCCATTTTCAGCGTATTTTCTCCGTCAAATGAAATTTCACCGGTATCAGCCTTTAAATTATCGGTAATTATGTTCATAAGCGTTGATTTTCCGCTTCCGTTCGGTCCGAGCAGAGCGTAAATACCAGGCTCGAATTGTGCGGTGAAACCTGAAAGAGCCTTGTTCGTACCATAAGCTTTTGATATGTTGTTGATTGAAAGATTCATATGTTCTCCTTTGCTTAGTGAAAAATATATAGGTTTATTAACCGAGTTTTCTGCTTTTTAGAATTTTTCCATTCCATAATCTGCTGCTGAATATCAAAGCATGCAGTACTTGCAGATAGTTTCGGTAATAAATGAGCCTTTTGTAAGGCGAATCAATACATTGTTTTGTGTTTTAATCACTATCAATCCTTTACAAACCGTTTCTTTGCGGAAAATATCAATATCACGCAGATGGTGAGCGCGGCGGCGGCAAAAACGCAGATATAGCCAAAATCGCCCAATATATCAAGCTTTGCCGAGAAAACCGACATCTCAGTAACTCCCATAAAGGAGCTATAATCTATATATTTGAAAATACCAAGTCCGAAATTCAATATCAAAGCAGGGAACAGACATACCGCGGTTACTGCGGTAAGTGCGGGAATGATTTTTCTCGTAAGCGCAGAAACGCAGACAATCGCCAAAGAAAGGACGGTATACGCAAATAATTTGAATGCAAAAAAGACTGCCAGATACCTGTATATTGAAATATCATAATTAAAACTATCAAAAATTCTTAAGGAAATGAGCGGAGCGTTCCCAGCCGGTATTGACATTCGCGAAAACGCAAATGCGGTGTCGATCGCACAGTATATTAGGGCAAGTATGAATCCCGATATTCCGGCGGCTATAAGCTTGGCTCGGAATGTATTATTCCGACCATTTTTTGTCGCGTGCATTATCTGAGCGAAACCGCCGACACTCCCTTTGCCGGACGACGCATTATATTCATCCGCAAAGCTTCCAGCAAGCAAAACACACAACAGAGCAAAAAGAACAATATCAAATCCCTGTGAAAAGAATTTATTCCAATCAGAATCATATAAAATCCATCCGGTTATTCCCGTATTTTCTTTCTCCTTCGATAGATACTTTTCATATTCTTCTACGCTTTCAAAAACATTGTTTTTAATGCAAGCATCGTTATACTCTTTCCTGTAAGCATCATAATCATTGAAAGATACTTTACCGGCTTCAAAACCACTTATCATTTTATCGTTGTTTTCAATAATGCCGCCGATGCGTGCGCGTTCATTTGTTATCATTGCATGGTTTTTATCAGACAAGACACCTTCGAATGAACTCATATAATCCTTATATATCGCATTATTGTATCCTGTTACCGGTGAAAGCGAAATATATGAAATATATATTTTTACAATTATGAATAATATAAGCACTATCAGCCTGCGATTGTTAAATACTGCTTTATAAAGCTCCGCTGATATAAGTGAAAGCGAGTAGCTTCTTGGCCTACAGCTCTCATGTGATTTTAGATTCTTTCTTTTTACAGATTCTTTTACACCGGAAAATGCTTTTTGAAATCCGAGTAATCCGTTTTCAATCGCTACCGGTCTGTCGGAATAACATTTCACGCATATAGCGGACGAAGTAATAATAATCAGCATCATAAACACAAGCGATGATATTATATAATTCATGCCGAAACCAAAAAAGTTAAAATTACCATATTGTTCTGTAACCGGAACTACAGTTGAAAGAGAAAACAGATTTAGCAGGTGCAGAGGAGATGAGTAATTTAGAAATTTCATTATATAAAGTGCAAAATTCAATCCAAACAAACCGAGTGAAGCGGCATAATAAACTGTATAGCTTTTTGTAAACGCGGATATTATTAATATAAGTAATGAAAACGCGATATATGACAGCGTTTTTATACATAAAAATATTGCAATATATCCTGCGATCGAAGTATTTAACGGCATAAGCATAAAGCCGTCAACCGATTGAACAGCATTGAAAATATCAGAATAACCGATAACCGCTCCAAAAATTATAAAGCTTGATGCAGTAAATATTAGAACAATTAAAAACACACATACCGCAAGCGCGTAAAGCTTTGCCGCCGCTGTTTTACCTCGCCCGTACTTCGATGATTTTAAAATAAAAATAAAACCGTTGTTTTTTTCACCGATAAAGAAAGCACCGCAAAGCGCAATAATTGAGAAGAAAATAAAGATATTTACCTCATAGTACTTAAAGAAATTCTTATATCCGTGATTATACTCAAATCCGATACGTGTTTTTTCGGCAATATCAGAATAAATCTGAGCTGTATTTTGCTGATATCGGCAAATGAAGCTGTCAGGAGATATTCCGTTCGTGATAAACTCATCGCGGTCAGACAGAGCATCATCGCTTAGCTTTTTAAGCTGAGATTTAAATGTTAACACATAATCACGATCCGCGAGGCAAATATTCATCAGCATGAGGTCATCCATGTTTTTGTTTATCCCGCGCATTTCCAAAGGGTAATATTTGCTTGGCAGCACAGGCGGTTCGTAATCAAGAATCCCGTTATGCGTAGCTTCAAAAATAAGCCGAGCTTGTTCATCGCTTAATTCTTGAAGCGAATCACGATACTTCGAAAACGCGTCTTTATCCTTGATATAATCCGCGTATATTTGCGCCATAATGTCGGCAGGTGGATTATAGATTTCCGCCTTCTCAGCGACATAAAGACATAGCGCCGCGTTCGCGATGAAAAGAACGGCAATTATTATCCATATGTAATGAAATCCGAGAAGCTTTTTGATTTCGTAACCCAACAGTTTCATGTTTTATTCCTCCGAATCATTTATTTTCTATATACCACCATTCTTTATTGTGTATATCAAGGCAGATAAGTTTATGGATATCAAGAAGCTTCGTGTTTTCTCTATCAAAAATAATCGTACCTCCGAATATATAATTGTTTTCGACGATCATTTGCGAAAAATAAACAGTGTTGCTTTTAAATACGAGTTCTTTATTTTCTCCATTATGATCGCATCTGAAAATTTCGCCTGACAAATGAATAATTATTGGTGTCTTCTCTCCTGTTTGTTCATCAATACGAAATGCGCCGGTTTCTTCATTCGAATAAGGCTGATAATAAACATAATTGTTTGTTAAATAGTATTCGGAGAGATTTTCAGTCAAAAGCATGTTTTCTTTTGTTTTAATATTAATTTTATAAAGCTTCCTGCCGTTGAATATTAAATTTTCGCCACTCTGCGGAACTACAATATAAAATAACTCATCATCACCGTAAAGCTTTAAATCACATACTGTTTCTCTTCCTTCTTTTATTATTTCAACTCCATTATTCATTTCTAAATCAGTATAATATACTTTGTTTGTATTTGTACAGAAAAATAGTTTATCTTTACTTACCAATGCTAATTGATCATCACATTTACCGAGATTTTCTGTCTTGAGATCAGATTTGCGTATTCTAATCAAAAACGCTCGTAGTCGCTATCGTAATTTTTCTCGTCTCCGCCTTCTTTAAGCAGCATATCTAAAACAAAATAATACTCATCAGATTCGTAAAATACAGTTGCTAATTCTGTTGTATATATCTGACGCAAGCTGTTCGTATTCGTATCATATGTGTAAAATATGCGTCTGAAGCTGTAGTTAACTGTCGGATCTCTCATGGAAATTCCTATAATTCCATCATGTGCAAAACTTATTGGAGATTGCATATAGTATAGCGGGCATTTTTCAGAATCATGTGTGCAAACCGGATCTGCACAGGCATTTTTCATTGTTCGTGTTTTAATGTCATATCTCATTAATTTTCCGTCATTTTGGTTCACCCATTGTGTATATACATAATTCTTGTCTGCAATAGCCCAGGGTGACATCGACAGTTGTACTACCCCTGTGCTTGAATCTCCGTTATCAAAATACTTAAATTTACCGGATGTATTTTGTGATCCGGTTTTGCTTTCTTCTTCGGTAAGATACGGCGTTTGGGGAGTACAGGAAAAGAGAAGAAGGGAGAGGGTTATAATTGAGGTGATTTTAACGAAAGTTTTTGTTTTCATTATAGCTCCTTATTCTTTTATATACCACCATTCTTTATTGTGTATATCAAGGCAAGCAATATCCAATATTTTATCAGTAAACTTTTCGTTTTTTCTGTCGATAATATATGTCCAGGCAAATATATAATTACCTTCTATAAGCATATGCCCCAAATAATTATCATTATTACTATAAATTAGTATCTTTTCATCTCCATTATGGTCGCATCTGAATATTTCGCCGGTCAAATGAATTATGACTGGTATTTTTTCCACCGTTTCTTCATCAATACGAAATGCTCCGGTTTCCTCGTTTGTATATGGTTCATAATAAATGTAATTACTTGTTAAAGTGTATTCACTGAGCTTTTCGGCAATAAGAGAATTATATTTTGTTATTATATTTATCTTATTTAATGTTGAGCCATAATAAACACCATTTTCATCTCGCATAGTGGCAGAATAATACAGATCGTCACCGTATAAACTCATCTGGCCTATTGACACCGTACTTGGCGGCACCAATTCGACTTCATTTTTCATATCAATATCTGTATAATATATTCTGTTTGTGCTTGTATAAAAGAATATCTTATCTTTATCAGCAAAAGCAACAATGTCATTACACTCGCCGAGATTAATTGATTGCAAATCCCTTTTTCTTACACGGATCAGATTATTCTTATAATCTTCTTTGTTATTGTAGTCCCCTCCTTTTTTTAATAATTTATCTGCAAAATAATAATAATCATCGGATTCGTACATACTAGATCCGACGCTTGCATTGTATATTTGACACAATTTGTTATTTATTGTATTATATGTGCAATAATTCGTTACTGATTGCAATCCAAAACCTTCCGTCTTTCCAATTCCGATTATTCCATTACTCGCAAATTTTATTGAGCCTCCTATCCAATAAAGCGGACATTTTTCTGAGTCATGTGTGCAGACAGGATCTGCACAGGCATTCTTTATAGTTCCTGTTCTTATATCGTATCTCATACAATTCCCGCTATATACTGTGTTTAGTGTGGTGTATAAGAAATTATCATCGACAACACCTATAGGAGAGAAATTTCCTTTTACCCCTTTACTTGTGTCGCCATTGTCATAATACTCAAATTTACCGGATGTATTTTGTGATCCGGTTTTGCTTTCTTCTTCGGAAAGATACGGCGTTTGGGGAGTACAGGAAAAGAGAAGAAGGGAGAGAATTAAAAGCGATGTGATTTTAGTTAAGGTTTTTGTTTTCATGATAGCTCCTTTAATGGTTAAGCAGCTTTGTAATGTAATTGCTTATAATTCACAAAGCTGCATTAATCAATGGTAATATTATGCAATTATCATATTACTATAAAACTGAAATATACAAATCATCAATATACTCCCGGTTATTACCATATTTATTGCATGTCATCAATGATATTATAAATACAATTAAATATATTCCCAAAAGAGTTATTACTCATCCGGGCGAAATGGGAATCTGAGTTCATTAGCGGTACTTGCTGTTCCTCAATGTTGGTATCTTTTTATGCCGGGGCACTGTAGGATACCTTCTTAAATAGATTCACAACAAAATTATAATTGATAAATATATATAATAATTATTTCCAAAGAAAATAAAAGGCATTGTTTTTAGCTATTGCTTCTTTTACAATATCAAAATAATTTCCAACATATCTTGATGTATATATACATATAAATGAACTGTTGTCGATCTTAGGATATAAATACAAGATAGTCGAATTTATTTGATCATATTCTGTAGCTTTAACCGGCCAAATATGCTCTCCGTTAACTATAATAAAGGGATATCTGGAATTCGGCGTTAGTGCTATCTCCTTATTTCCATTCGTCCAATCTTCATTAATACTTTTAAACTCTAAGTTGTCAAAATTATAATTGTCCGTTTTTATTACAATTAATGCAGACGGATTTCTTGTATCAGAAAACAATTGTAAAGAAACAATTTCTGTGTTATCAGGTAGAAATATATTTAATTGCAGTTCTTTTATAATTTTATTTTTTTGATTATCTGATAAATTATAAATAATTGGCGCTTTATTCACTTCGTTTACTAATGTCATATAACTTATTAGGGAATAGGAAACAACAAGTAAAACAATAATCAATATTGTTATCATTATCTTTTTCACAATCACACCTCCTTGATACGAATAACACGTGAGGAATAGACTCATTCCACTATTCCTCACGTTGCTTTTACTTATATGTCACTGATTTTATTTGCACCTGTCCCTAATCGCTGCCCTTTTGACCATGTTATTGTAATCGTGTTTGTGCCAGATATCTCATAATTTTTCCCTAGTCCACCGTGATGAAGCTCCCACATATCTTTTGGCGAAACCGGTAAATTACCCATGCTGGTCATTAAAGGATTCCAATCGTAATAATCATGTAATGAATAAATGATCGTAGCGTTATAAGTATTAGTACCGGTGACAGAAACAGTACACTTAATACCTGTTGTATATGATCCTATAGATCTCCCCCAGTCTGTACTTTCAGATATGCCATGGCCTATCTCACTGGTCGTATAGAACACAGTATTTAGCCCCGGTCTTGCCAATGCTTCGGAAGCAGCCAAGGTGGCGTTAATCTCATTTGTTTTAAACTCATTTGCTGTTGACCAACTGAAGTAATATTTTGATTCTTGAAATGCCGGCCATTTATCGAATAGTCTAACAGAGTCATCAATCGCAGCAGTCCTGTCAGGCCATATCGGTGTCGATGATACCAAAGTGGAAAATGTAACTTGGTTTGAATTTATTGAGGTTGTATACATAGTGTTATAAACATTTATGGTACACGACGCAATAATTCCAGTTACTTTATGAGTTATTGTGTATGTAGCTGTACCACCATTTACGCCTGTAATAAGATTATTATTTACGGTAAATATTTCATGATCATTTGATGAATGATTCCAATAATTAGAACCAACACAATTCGCATTACTTGGTGTCACTATTGGGTACATATATCGACTTTGATTTACAGCTAAAGGTTCTGCACTTAAATTCGCTAATGTAGCAGGAACAAACCAACTACAATCAATAAATCCAATTGACGAATACGAATTTGTATTGACTAACGTATTTAACCCACTTAATTTATACCCTGTAATATTGGTGTTTGTTGAAGCTGACATCAAACCATTCCCATTAGGACCACCAATATACATCTGCCAATGTTGATTACTGTCTACGCCTGAATTATTCAGACTATTCAATGAAACAACGCGAGTTGTAGGATTAGCGGTTAAATAGAGATTGGTGTTATTTACAGATTGAATTAAATATTTGTTATCACTACCTGTAACTAATATAAAATTCCATCTTCTTAAATTGTTTGCAATGTTATGATTGGTTAACACAAATCTTGAATAATCCAAAGAATAACTGAGATTTGTTAACATATCACCATTCGACAGATATGTAATATAATAAGAGGTAGTTGACCTTGTGGCTAAAGAAACGTGAACACCTTCCGTTATTTTATTTAAACTTCTTTCTGAGTTGAATTCGCCTGCTAATTCTCCGGGCGTATAAGAATGCTTTGCGAGAGTTGTGGAACTGGATATATTTCCAACTGCAATAACTGAAAAAGTAAGTGAAAAAAATAAAACCAATACCATTAAAAAAACCCGATTTTTTTCATTGTAATACTCCTTAATTTTGATTTCTTTCTTGTTTCTTTCGTATAACCGTATTATTATACGAGCAAGGGATATACTTGCCGGAAACTTTTTCACTATGATACACACATTGGCATCGCTCCATTTTTACGTAAATATTGGAGGTAATTAAGATCAATACAATTTCTTATACTTGTTCTCAATTATATATACGTAAAAAACGAGTCGATAGGTGTCAAATATTTACAAAATATTTTCTAAAAATGGAAATATTTCTATTTTATTTGAAATGCGCTCATATAAAGCGAAAAAATATTTGTTTGGTTCTCCCTTGCTCGTATAATAATACGGTTATACTTAATTCGCCTGAAACCTCATCATCGCTCCCTTTTTACGTAAATATTGGAGTTAATTGAGATCAGTACAGTTTTTTATACTTATTCTCAATTATATATACGTAAAAAAGGAGTCGATAGGTGTCAGAACTTCCAAAATATCTTCTAAAAATGGAGAATATTTTATTTTGCCAGGAATACGTTTTTAAAAAGTGAAATTATGCATCAGTAATCTTCTGATATCTTTAATATGTATCATACATTGTGACCGGGATAACATCCGTTTCTCCGCCGGAGCCGTATACCGTATATGTAACCAAGGCGCGGTATTCGCCGGTTTGAGACAAACGGAGCGAATGTGAGACAGATCCGTCATATCCGGTAAAAGTATCAGTCCAGGTATTGTTGGGTTGCCCGTTGTTTACATCAGTCCACCAGAATAAGAACTTTTTCTGTAGTTTAATTTCGATAGTGCCATTAGTTGTGATTCCCGGATATCCACAATAATAAGCATTTACCACCGCATTGTTGGTATCGACAATTAGAAATACAGTAATAGCATCGCTGACATTTGCCAACATGCAAATAGGAGATGATACTGCCGTACAATCAGCTCCGGCGGCAAATACCGGGGTAATTGTGCATAAGAGCAAAGTGACCACCATTAAAAGGAATCCGATTTTTCTTTTGAGTTTCATAAACATGTCCTCCGAAAATAAAATTTGAGAATTTTATGAGTTCTCATTTATATATACGTAAAAAACAGGTCGATAGGTGTCAACTTTTGAAAAATATTTTTGAAAAAATGAAAATATTTTTTATTTTACCGGAGATACGCTTTCTGCAAGCGAAATAAGCTCTTCAAATTTCATCGAAGCAGGACAAATTAATGAAAATGCGTATTCTTCATTATGCCATACGATGGTTTGCAAATTGTTATTTGCATGATATATAGCTTCATATTTACCCACATTTATATTTTTGTATGGCGCATTTTCTGTATCTATAATATTGTTATAGTTAGCCATTATGCTTTGACAAAATTCAAATTCATCACCTTCCGGGTTTCGATATACAGTAATTCTTATAAATTCATTTTCCTCCGTTTGTACAAGATTGAATCCATCCGGAATATATGAAAATGTATATTTTGTTTTAATTGTCTCAGGTAGAGTATTATTTGAATCATCTTTTGAAATAGATATACCAGTATACTTCTCAAAAATCTCCATTATAAACTCAATAACGGGTTCGCGTATCGCTTTGACGCTCATAGCCGACCCGAGAATAATCGCTGTCGTAATTGCTATTAATGCGATTTTTTTACCTATTGTATTTACATACTTCCAGTATGAATGCTGCTGCGCCTTTATAAGCGCGTTTATCTTTTTCAGAAACCGTGGTGAGGGAATCCAGTTTATTTCATTTTCAGGCGGTAGAGTTTCATAATCTCTTCTTTCAGCTTCTATAAAAGCGTTTTTCAAAGTAAATTCTGCTGTATTCATTTAATTCCAAGTTCCTTTCGGATTATTTCAATAAGAATTTTTTTGCCTCTTATAAGCTGTGTTTTAACAGTTGAAAGCTTGCGTCCGAGTATTCTGGCAATCTCCGGAGCCGTGCATTGTTCGACAAAATGCAGATAAAGCACGGAACGATATACATCGTCCAAGCCGCGAATTATCTCGACAATTTGTTCATAAGTTTCTTTAGAGCATAACTGATTCAATGCATTGTCAAGCTCATTATCTGCCATATCGTTGTTCGCCGGCTCAGTATAAATCTTTTTTTGCTTCCTTAGTATGTCATATGCTGCGTTTTTTGCCATGACCATAATATAACCTATTGTCTGCGATGAATCCACCTCGTTTATACGGATGATATTGCGCGCAATTGAGAAAAAGGCGTCCTGCACCGCGTCTTCGGCTTCATATGTATCATGCAGAATATTATCAGCAATTACGATCATCTTTTTTCGGTAAGTCATATACAGACATTTGAATTTCTCCTTATCCTCGGGCGTGTCTATCATGTAAAGGTAAATCAGCATACTTCTCCTTTTATACGCCTTCGTATATATATACGTAAAAAACAGGCGTATAGGTGTCAAAAAATAAAAAATATTTAAAAATTTTTTTTTAGAATGATCCGCAACATCATAAATAATACTTTATCCCATACTGGATTGTATCATAATATTTACCATTATACAATATATTGCTTTCTTTTATGTAATGTCTGCCGAACAAACATAAAAAACATACAACAGTTAAGACATGATGAAAGCAATGATTGCCTAAATTGGTCGACTCCCGACCAATTTAGGCAATTCAAAGGATACTGCGGGTTTTGGCTGGCTTTTCAACTGCCGAAACTTCAGCAGGCATTATATAAATACTATTGCAATTTAATTTTATTAAATATAGCTTCATAGTGGTAAAAAACCATAAAAAGCTTTTAAGAATTAATGCATGTTGAAAATATTGCAAATTATAAACAGAAAAATACCGAGGCTAAAGCCATATTCGGTATAATATTTTTTGTCGAATTATCATGATTGTGTTATAATAATGTCTGCTGAACAAACATAAAACACATACGACAGTAAAGAAATGATGTAAACAAGGATTGCACATCTAAATTGGTCGACTACCGACCAATTTAGGAAATCAATGGATACTGAACTCCAAAATCAATATTTTGGAGTGTTTTGGCTGGCTTTTCAACTGCCAAAACTTTAGTAGACATTATAATATGCCGAAAGCATAGAGCGGTTTGAATACTCGAGTTTTCGGAAGCAGGGCAGAAAGGAAAGGTTATATAAATGATTGACGATATATTGAAACTAAAAGAGAAAATTGAAAAAGCCAAAAATATTTGTGTTTTTACTGGCGCGGGAATAAGCTGCCCGTCCGGAATACCTGATTTCAGATCGGCGGACGGATTGTATAATAAGTCGCATGGGAGCCTTTTACCTGAACGCATAATTTCACATACATTCTTTATGTCGGATCCGGAGCTTTTTTATGAGTTTTATAAAGGGAAAATGCTTTATCCCTCCGCGCTTCCGAACGCGGCGCATTATTATTTTTCCAGACTCGAAAAAGAAGGGAAAAACGTCGGTGTCATTACACAGAATATCGACGGTCTTCATCAGGCTGCCGGAAGCACGGAGGTTGCCGAGCTGCATGGCAGTGTACACCGCAATTTCTGTATGAAATGCGGAAAATATTATGATCTCGATTATATTGTTAATTCAGACGGTGTCCCGAAATGCGATGTATGCGGCTCTAACATAAAGCCCGATGTTGTGCTTTATGAGGAGCAGCTTAATGAGAATGTTATAGAAAAGGCGTTGAAAATAATTTCAGGTGCCGATATGATGATAGTTGTGGGTACGTCGCTGGTCGTTTATCCCGCCGCTTCCTTTATTAAATACTTTAACGGCAGCTCTTTGATTCTGATAAACAAATCAAAAACCGCTTATGACAGCAGCGCCGACATTGTGATAAACGATAATATTATAAATGTGGTAAGCAAATTAAATTAAGAACGTAAATTCCGCCCTCCGTGAAAAGCTCTTCGCGGAGGCTTTTCTTTTAGAAAGCTGCTCTGCAGGTTTTAGTACAAAATAAAATGCTTATTGTGAACCAGAAGTAAAAATAAGTTGACAAATTGATCGATGAATGATATAATTCCGAAATGAGAGGTGAAAACAATGTCGGTAAAGGAAGATATTCTTACTCTGCTCGAACAAAACAGAGGGAAATATTTGTCGGGAGAGGAAATCGCGAGTAAGATAAGCGTAACTCGCAGCGCTGTATGGAAAGCAATCAAATCGCTTCAAGCAGAAGGATATGCCATAGATGGGGTGACAAACAAAGGTTATTATTTACCGCCTGATACAGACATGGTGTCGGCGTCTGGAATTAAAAAATATCTTGATGACCGTGCGTCACATCTGCGTATCGAGGTGTATAAAACAATCGGATCGACAAATGACGAGGCAAAAAAGCTTGCTCTTTCGGGAGAGCCCGATGGCAAGGTTATTGTCGCGGAGGAACAGACCGCCGGGCGCGGACGAAAGGGAAGGAGCTTTTTTTCTCCTGGCGGAACCGGTGTATATATTAGCATTCTGCTGCGTCCTAAAATCCCTGTTTCGGTGTCATCTCTACTGACAACAGCGGCCGCCGTTGCCGTTGCGGGAGCAGTCGAACAGCTATCCGGTCGCGAAACACAGATTAAATGGGTCAACGATATCTGGATGGACGGCAAAAAAATCTGCGGAATACTGACCGAGGCCTCTATGTCACTGGAAAGCGGAGGATTAGATTTTGCTGTCGTAGGTATTGGTGTAAATATAACCATGCCTGAAAGCGGATTTCCTGATGAATTGTCCTCGATTGCCTCGTCTGTATTCGGTGCTTCAGGGCATCCGAATGATATCCGCAACCGTCTTGCGGCAGAGATACTCAATTGTTTTATGCCTTACTGCGACAACCTGGAAGAGAGAAGCTTTCTTTTCGAATATAGAAAGCGCCTTTTCATACTCGGCAGGGAAATAACCGTCGTTGGATCCGGCGAAAACGCATATCGGCGCGCTCATGCTCTTGATATCGACGACGACTGTCATTTATTGGTGCGGTATGAGGATGGTACGACTGCCTCTCTTTCAAGCGGAGAAATAAGCATTTTACCATATTAATGATATTTCATATTTTATGAAGGCAATTTGAAAATGAAATCAACACAATATAAAAACAAAATTCTTAAGATTATCTTTTGCGCTCTGTTTGCGGCGCTTACGGCGGTCGGAGCTTTCATCCGTATCCCGATCCCGGCCATACCGATTACACTTCAGACATTTTTTGTTATGATGGCCGGACTATTATTAGGTCCGAGGCTCGGAGCCGTCAGTCAGCTTGCGTATGTAGCGATAGGGCTTTTGGGTCTGCCTGTTTTTACGCAGGGAGGGGGAATCGGATATGTGTTTCAGCCCACCTTTGGCTATTTGATCGGGTTCTGCATAGGTGCATATATAACCGGCGTTATAGCATATAAAGCTCCTTCCCCGTCGTATAAACGTTTGCTCGCTGCAAATTTCGCCGGATTAGCGGTTGTTTATATAATCGGGATGATTTATGTCTGGGTGATAAACACCTATTATGTAGGAACCGGAATAGGGCTGTGGGCTTTGGTCTTACATTGCTTCATTCTTGTTATTCCCGGAGATATTGTCCTTTGTTTTATCGCGGCGCTTCTTGCAAAGCGTTTAATACCTGCGATTTCGAATATCCTGCCGAAAACTTGACATAAAAGATTCTTATTCTGTTAAATATTTGGTATAAAAAAATGCTGCAGCAAAATTAAAAACTCTGCTGCAGCACTGGCGGTTTTTATGTTTTAATGCTAAAATTATATCAATTTGCATTTTACCTGTTTTATTGAAATTGTTATGACAAAGAAACGATCTCGTTTCCCTTAGGCGTTATATCTTTAACGATATTAAAAGATCCGTCGGTATATACAAGCTTAATGTCATAGCTTTTTGCCGGCTTGTCTGTTGTGAATACGAATGTCCATACGAATTTTTCGTTTTTATCCGCTGTGGATTCCGCTTGAATCCAGTTCTCCGTACCGGAAGGAGCGGCAAATATAGCTGTGGACGCCTCAACCAAGTATGATTGTGCTCGAATTTTCACGGTTTTTGCGCCGGAGCAGGAAAACAGCGAAATGATTAACGAGGCGCAAAGAAATGTCAAAGCTGCGCGTGATAGGAAGCGGTATGTCATATTTTGATTTCTCCTATGTATTGGTTTTTCTTGCTTTCAATGATATTAACAATTATATCATTTATGACAAAAATGTTCAATCATAATTTACTATAACGTCGGATTGACATAAAAGCCCAATACAGATATAATTAGTAATGGAAGAACGGATATAAATAACTTATATTCTTAAACTCGAAAATAAATTTCACATATGAGTCAAGGTATAATATGGATATTTACATGGACTTTGTCAATGATTTAACTGAAATGATAGACAATATAAATGTCGCAAATAATATTATCGCAGTTTATGTCGGAGGAAGTGTATCACGCGGAGATTATGTAGTCGGCGTAAGCGATATAGATATTTATGTTGTAACAAAAGATAGCGAAGAAAATAATACTATAAATACTGCCGTTCAATCCTTGGCATATAAAAAAATTCAGGAATTACTTAGCTGGTGCCCGGATGGTGTTACTGTTGCTTTTACTACGTACAAAGAAATAAAATCAGGCGTTTCTTGGTTGGGAGCCGGATCGGAATATTATACTTTTCAAGAAAATGCAAAATTATTGTATGGAAAAGATATAAGAAAGGATATTATTGAGCCTACAGAAAATGATATAAGAAAATCCTCTGAACAGGCCATTGCACAAATCAAGCATATTGTACAGCAGGATTTATCAAATATTAAAATTGATAAATATTTCATCAGAGGGATTTTCGGAACTGCTTTTTCGGCAATGCATTTTTATTTATGCTTACATCATCAATATATCAGAGGCAAGCAAAAAATAACTGATGCTTATTGCGAAATAAATCAAGAGCGTGCAGTCTTTGCCAATAGCATTATGGAATTATGGTATGTTTTTTCCCACCGACCTTTATATGAAATTGAAATAAAACAGCTTATTACTGATACGATTAGAATTATTGAAGATATGTAATCGGCAGAATACGGCGGATTTCATCAACCGCTTTCTTAAACATGATAAAACAGTTTATTTTTAAGCTGATTTTCTATAGACAGGAGAAATATCTATGTCTGTTTAATAATTTTCAGAGGCAAATCGGCAACCGGAAAACCTTAATTTCCTCAAGAATAAGTGAGGTTCTTAAAATATGTGTATTACGAAAAGATGATATATTCACGCAAGCATAAAGTAGTTTCATTTTTATGCGATTGCACCGATAAAAATGAATGGCTTGCAAGATTGGAAAAGCGATTAATGAATCCCATGCCAAATCAGTATTTTAAGAATATCAAAGAAATTTATGATCATTATAATAAAATGAATATTAAGCTTGTTGACAATGAGTTTTATATTGACAGCTGTAACAAAGTTGAAATTATTATCCAGCAAGTTATGGAGCATATAAAATCATGCTGTCCCATAAAGGATATTATATAGTTATTAATTCTCCATGTTGAAGAATAAGCTTTATATAACAATATTGAATAAAATGTAACAGGAAATCAGGAGAAAATCATCGTGAAAGAAATGAATATACAAAAAGCGGATATAAATGACTTATCCGGCCTGCTCAAGTTATATAAGCAATTACATGACAATCCTGTTCCGGAGGTTAATGATAAACTGATAGGATTATGGAATGATATATTATCAGATCGAAATCATTATGTAATCGTGGGTAAGATAGATGATGATATAATATCTTCATGTGTTCTGGTTATAATCCCAAATTTAACACATCAACAGCGGCCATATGCATTAATTGAAAATGTTGTCACCGATGAGAAATGCAGAAACAAAGGATATGCAACGCAAATACTTGATTTTGCAAGAGATATCGCTAAAATTAATAATTGTTATAAAATAATGTTGCTGACCGGGAGCAAGAAAGAAAGTACATTAAATTTTTATAGGAAGGCAGGATATAATTCCGAAGATAAAACGGCATTTATTCAATGGCTATAATTTTATCAGATCACCGTTACATACATGGATCACATAAAAAGCCCGCTGAAAGAATTTATTTTCTTTCAGCGGGAGCTTTTTACTTGGTATCAATTACAAAATCAGAGAATAATGCAGATCAGGCCGTTGCTGCCTTCGTTTATTATTTTAGTGAGCGTTTCTCCAAGCTTCATGCGCGCATCCTGCGGCATATGTGCAAGCTTGGAATTGAGACTTTCGTTCATCAGCTCATGAAGCGTTTTGCCGAACATATTCGATTCCCAAAGTGTTTTCGGATTTGCTTCAAAGCCCTCAAGAAGGAATTTGACCATATCCTCTGACTGACGCTCGCTTCCGACAATCGGGGATACCTCGGCTTCAATATTTGCCTTTATCATATGCACTGACGGAGCGGAAGCGCGCAGCTTGATTCCGTATCCGTTTGATTGTTTAACAATTTCCGGTTCTTCAAGCCTGAGGTCATTCATTGAAGGCATAACTATTCCGTATCCTGATCGTTCAACTTCATTGAGCGCAACTGCTACACGGTCATATTTATGTTTTGCGTTCGCAAGCTCCGCCATAACCTCAAACAGCTCTTCTTCACCATTGATTTCTATTCCGCATTCTTTTCCAAGCGCCTTGTAAAATACATCCTCGTCGAAAATCAGCTCAAATGTTGTTTTCCCCAGCCCGGGAAGAAATTCTACGCGGTTTACCGATTTTATGACGCTGCCGTCAGCAAGAGCGTCAAACAGCTTTTCCGCGTCTCCGTTTTTATATACGGCTCTTGCCGAATCGAATATCGAGGTTTCGGTCGAGCGTTTAAGCTCGTTGTCTGAGGTGAGAATGCACAGCCATGACGGAAGCCTCACGATGATCTCACGCGGCGGGAATTGTGTGAGGATCATTGATAATATTTCCTTGATTTCGTCTTCGCTTATCGTAAAGCAGTTGGCGGCTTTAACGGGGCAGGAGTATTCCACGCTCAGTCGTTCTGCAAGCTCGCGCGTTTCCGCGTTGTCGGGATGAGTGCTGTTAACCACGAGGACGAACGGCTTTCCGGCCGAAACAAGCTCGGAAACAATGCGTTTTTCTGCCGCGACATAATTTTCTCGCGGTATTTCGCATATGCTGCCGTCGGTGGTCATCGCGACAGCCACAGTGGAATGATCGGCAATGACCTTTTGTGTACCGAGTTCCGCGGCGCGTTCAAACGGAAGCGCCTGTTCGCTCCATGGTGTCATGACCATCCTCGGCTTGTCGTTCTCCGTGAGGCCGGCAGCTCCGGGCACAATATATCCGACACAGTCGATCAGCTTTACAGCCATTTCGGTGCCGTCCTCGGGCATGATTGATACCGGTGTTTCCGGAACGAATTTCGGTTCGGTTGTCATGACGGTTTTACCGGACGCGCTTTGCGGCATCTCATCGTTTGCGCGGTTTCTTACCTCCGCATTATCGATGTTCGGGAGCACGACTCGTTCCATGAATTTTTTTATGAATGTTGATTTGCCTGTTCTGACTGGGCCGACTACGCCTATATATATTGCGCCTCCGGTCCTCTGGGCAATGTCCGCATAGATGCTCATCAAAGATTCCTCCGCTCTGCATATGTTTATAATGCGATTCAAATTCGCAGATTAATTTATATGCTATTTTTATACAATATATTAAAAAGCCGGCTGATATATTCGCGTGACATATTGCAAAATTAAGAAAAAGAATGTAAAATATATAATTGATTACATGTATACCCGGATTTAAGAGGAGTGAGACACATTAAAACTGTTATAATAACACATGATACCTCCGATTCAAAGCTTTTTGCTTCTGAATGTACACGCCTGGGCGGTTTTGATATATCTGATATGTGTTCCGGGTACGACTGTATTGAAAATGAATCGCTCTCTTTGATTGACTTTGTGATCACCGATGTAAATACCGAAGGCCTTGCTTTCGCAAAAGAATCCAGAAGTAAAAATCCGGATTCGATAATATTATTTATTGCAGACTCTGATGATTACTTATCAGAGGCGCTGAGGTTGCGTGCTGATTATTACATGCTGAAGCCTTTTTCCGCGGATGATGTACGTTTTGTTTTGAAAAGAATGAAGCTTCTGCACAAAGGATCCAGGAAACGAATTTTTTTCCGCACCTTCGGAAATTTTGATGTATTTATCGATGGAAAGCCCGTACCATTTTCAAGCGCAAAAGCAAAGGAGCTGCTTGCGCTTCTCGTGGACAGAAAAGGCGGCATACTGACATCGGAGGAAGCATTTTCATATTTATGGGAAGATAAACAATATGATTCTTCTTCACAGAGTCTGTATCGCAAGGTCATTCAACGGCTTAAGGAAAACCTGAAATCCTCCGGAATTGAAGATATCCTTCTGAGAACAAAGGATGGCAGATGCCTTGATCGTGACATGTTTGATTGCGATTATTATCGTTTTCTGAATGGCGACGCGGATGCTGTAAAATCATTTACGGGAGAATATATGACGAATTACAGCTGGGGAGAATTTACCCTGGCAGGTCTAATATCTATCGCAGAAAAGCAAAAATCAGCAGATAATTAGGCATTATTTGATATAAAATTGACAATTTATCCAGAAATATTCAAATTTTACAATATTTATTTAATAATATGGCATGAACGGCACGAATTTGTCACGCATGTCATGATAGAATAACTTTGTAGAGTGAAATCGACGCTGAATACCTTTCAATCTCATCAAATATTTCGGCAAACCCGGTGAAAGCCGGCGACGCAAAGCTTGAGGGGCTAATCCGGTATTTCCGGGATGCCAGCCAGTTACAATCGGACAAGCTTTGCGTGGCAACAGAGCTTGTTTGTTTTTTCAGAATATTTACTCTAATCACAAATATATATTTCGGCAAACCCGGCGAAAGCCGGCGACGCAAAGCTTAAGGGGCTAATCCGGTATTTCCGGGATGCCAGCCAGTTGCGCTTATTCCGGAGCTTACCGGAGTTTTCGCAGCGGGTTTATATCAAACCTGCTTTTTTATTGGTGTTTTCTCCCCTGCCACGGGAGTATAATACAAATGCTGTATATCTGCGCATGAGCGTTTGCCACCGCTGATGCTTTGATGTATATGCATTTCGTGCATATCTGTTCAATTACCACTGACTCATATGCGCGGAAAAGCGATCTGAACTTGTCTGCTTGTACAAGATCAAGCGGAAATATTTGATGGGTGGGACATACTGAATGGCTCAATACTTAAACAAGCTCACGGGCACCCGCATCAGCATGATGCTGCCCAGACTCGGAATTATCAGAAGAAGGATATGCGATAAAAACGGATGTGTGATCGGTTCATTTTACCGGGGCAGGATATATGACCTCAACGGTGTACTGTGGGGTTATGTCGACGTCCAGGATAACCCGGGCTACGTCAGGAAAAAAAGCGGTTGTTCTCCGGTTATGGACAGATACGGCATGTTGATCGGACAGCTCGACAGTGAGCTGAATATTCTCAGCGTCCGGGGTAAATATCTTGGAAGTGTTAAGAATATATCGGCTTTTCCGGCAGTTGTTTCGTTTGGATTAATTGCAAGCGCAGCCGCCTGTATCGGTATCGTGATAGGATTTCTGATATGATGGTTTCAATAACGGCAGGCGCCGCAGAATGACAGTATCAGGGGGGATATTGTGCTCACGGCGCCGTACCGCTATACTTACTACATACAAGGAGACAGTTTTATCTGTATGGAATATTATTTTTCCGTGAAGCATCACAAATTAAATAAAAGCCGCTATACGCTTTGCGTTTCAACATCAGAAGAAACGCCAGTTACATTCGCGCTTGACAGATATATAGGCGATTCATTTGAAACAGTCCGTCCTTCAGGTACAAAGCAAAGCAGAAATCGTTTCAATATTGGCGAAAGGACAACGGACAGATACAGGCTTCGGCTTGAAATTTCCGAGACGTCAGAATACGTTTACAATCCGGATATGATCAAAATAACAGTATTTTAATATAAATATAAACGGCGACTGTACCTCATTCCGTACAATGCTTACAGCTTTGCGGAATGAGGTTTCTTTTTTCTGTGTTGTATTGACAAAGCTCGAATAATGCGTATAATTGAATTACCGTCGGTAATTACCGACGGTAACAAGGAGACGCTGGATGAAGAAGAATATATCACGAGAGCAGATTATCAATACAACACTTGAATTGATGATGGACAAATCGAGCTTTGAAAAACTGAATTTAAGGGAAATTGCTCGCACTTTGGATTGTGCTCATACAAATATCTATAATTACTTTCCTTCGTTTAAAGATGTTTTATGGGCAGCACATACTGCTTTGCAGGATAGAACGATGGAAATAATGAGAAAAAATCTTCTGACTGCGAATACTGATGAAATGAAGCTGCATCAATTTTTTCAAACCATTTTGGATGTTTATTTAGACAATAAAGGTTGGTTCCGTCTTGCTTGGCTTGAATATATCGGTGATGAACGGCCTGCCGAAAATGCTGACGCTGTTCAAAAAGCCCGTACCGTTTTAAATCAATATATTTCAGAAATTTGGGGGAATATATCCGGAACCACTCCTGATATGAAGAATATCGATCAAGTTTTACACAATACACACTGTTATATTATCGGAGAAATTTCGAACTATATTTCGGGCAGAGGATTGATTTTCAATGAATCAGAGTTGAAAGAAAATGTCGTTAAACAAGCAGTACAGATATTTACACTTTCTATGCGAGGTATACGAAATGAGCTTTGAGTTAACATTTTTCAATGATAGTTCTCTAATACAAAGGCAGGCCGCAAATGAAATATTAAAGCAAAATGCTGTCAGCTCTCAATTTGGGCTTGAGTTAACTGAACAACAAGCACTTGCTTTAGTTGAAACACGTTCGCTTGCTTTGAAGGAGAATGGCAGAATAGAATTTGGCGGCGGTGTAATAGATAAACTCATATATGAATTTTGTGATTCACCGTTTATATCGTCCGTTAATTATGAACAGACGCTGCATGATTTAATTGATATATTTTATTATTATAAAAATGAAACTATAGATTTAATCAGTGACGACGAGTTGATCAAGTATATGAAGAAAGCATATGATGGGGTGTGTCAAGGCTCTCTGGAATTATTGTCAGGACGTGAATTGAATCGATTAGCTCGAAATTTGCGATTCGGAGAGCTTTCGGATGACTCGGAAAATTCAATTGATGAGGAGGATGATGCAGATGACGAATATTGAAAGAACTGACCGCATTGATAAATTAAAATTGAATGATGAGCAATATTTTCAGTCTGTCATTGAACAGGCATATATAGTGGGCTTATTTTCGGATAAAGAAATTGAAAAAATACAGTTCGATTGTTTTGCTTTCCTTGCAAAATTAACTGAACGGTATAATAACGGGAACAGCAGCTCCATAAGGATAGAAACCGCGCAAAACATTTTGACCTCTGTTATGTTTACAATCGGCTTATGTCTTAAAACATATTCCTCCGCTGACGAAGCCGCGCAGGCTTTACGTGATGAAAAATTAGAGGTGCTGTACCAAAAAGGTCAAAAGCAGATAGAAAGAAAGATTCATATATCAAAGCTGATTCATTCCCGAATTACTAGCAATTTATTCGAAACTCCTAATGTATTTTACCATGCATCAATTGTTGACAGTATTAATGGCTTTTTCAAATTATACCGACCTGATTATTTTGCGCATGAAATCAATATTACCGCGGATTATTCTACTTGCAAACCTGTAAACTGTACAATGGGGATAGAATTTATCAGGGAATATTTAGAATATCTATATTATGAAAACGATTTTTGTAATCATTTTCAGGCAGATAATGTTCATCATCTGTTATGCGGTTACGAGGATGAATATCAAAACCTGCTTATAAATATTTTTGAGCCTGTTTATATTTCCGCTTTGGGTTGTATACTTATCCATTCTGATGTATACACTCTGAAATTGAGTTGTTCCGATGTGAAACACCTTAGCCGACGGCTGTCTGGATGTTCAGATATTGAATTCAGACATTTATTAGATTCAGCTTTGGAAGAATTAATTACCACCTTAGCTATATCACCAAAAACAGCGGCTTATTTAAATGTATGTCTGGAAAAAGTAAGTATCATAATAAAAAACGCAATTTCAAGGAATGTTCCGGAAAAGGCCTTTTTGATTCTAAAATATCCTGAAGATACACCGGAATTTAAATGTTCTTTCAGCGGAAAAATGGATGATGAATTATATCGTAAGGTTTTACAGGAGGTTGTGGCCTGTCAGACGACCGAAGAAAAAAATCAAATAATAAAAAAGTATATTCATTCACTCGCCGATTTGGAAGATATTATGCTGGATGCTGAGCTTTCCAAAACGGAAATGATATCTGTTTTTCAAGAACTGACCACGGGCGAGCTTGCAGCTCTTGCCAAAAAATACGATATATATACAAAGTGCAGTCTTTCTGACATGCATTCAAGCGAAATGCGGCTATATAATTGTTTAAATAGCTATATTGCTATGCTTGCGCCTGAGCAGCAATCGTGTGTCAAAGAAGCGGCTAAGATAATTCGTGTTATTGAATAGCAGAAGCCTGTATTTCAAATCAGTACGGGAGATGACACGCGATTATAATTTCTCCGAGCTGTAAACAATTAACTAATATAAAAACATAAGCGAAAAACCAAGCGTAAATATAATCTTAAGCTGTCCCGCTGCAGCATTAGATATGGCAGTAATATAAATCCGGCGAAATAATGTATTGACAATTTATTAAAACTGAGTTATTATAAGTTAACCGTTAGTTCATCTTTTTGCTGAAAGGAAACACTATGAAAAAAATAATTTCCATTGTTCTGGCGTCGGTTATCGTCTCTTCCGGCGTTTTATTTAGCGCCTGCGAAGACAAAGGTGTTAAAACTGAGCCGGGTACAAAAGCCACAACCGACAATGTGACTACCGCGGAAGAAGAAAAGTGGCCTGACCGTGACTGCGACGGAGCCAAGCTTAAAATACTCGTCCGTGACGATCAACTTTATGATTTCGAAATAATCAAAGATTCAGATGACCCAATCGACATAGCGCTTGATACCAGAAACAACTGGCTTGAGGATAAATATAAATTTTCTATCGAATATCATGACGTGCCGAGAGCTGATTATATCACGAACGCTCGTACATTTATTCAGAGCGGCAGCGATGAGTATAACTTCTTTATAGGCCCCGGAGCCAATTTGTCCACACTCGCTCAGGAAGGCAGCCTTCTGGATCTTGCTTCTCTTTCAAACATCGACCTTTCGAAGCCCTGGTGGGATAAATGCGCCACACGCGATCTTTCGATTGCAAATCGTGTTTTCATGACTACCGGCGCTCTTCAGACATGTGATATAGGCGGCACATACAACATATTTTTCAATAAAGTGGCTCTGGAAGAAAACAATCTCGAAAATCCGTATGAATTGGTGTATAACAACAAATGGACACTTGATAAGTTCTGGAGCATGTGCAAGGGTGTGCAAAAGGATCTTAATGACGACGGAAAGCTCACTGAAACTGACCAGTTCGGTTATGTATGCGAAAACTATGATGGATACGCGATGTTTTTCGCGTCAGGTGAAACTATTGTAGGAAAAGACGATAAGGATCTTATTACTCTTACGGTTTATAACGATCGCGCAAGCGAGGTTGTAAGCAAGCTCAACGAGTTTTATACAGATGAATGTACCTTTGTTAATTCCGCCGCAATAATCAAACCGATAATAGCAGACGGCCGCGCTGTTTTCTGTGGTACCATTCTTGCGGCGCTTCCGACATACCGTGCAATGGAAGACGATTTCGGAATTCTCCCGCTTCCGAAATATGAGGATACTCAGGAAAACTATGTCACTCCGGTCAGCTCCGGTATGACTGGTTCATTGGTCGGAATACCGAACAATGTTGAGAATCCAGAGCTCACGAGCTTCATGGTTGAAATGATGACGAGAAAATCGCTTGATACGCTTCGCGTCGCTTATTACGACGTTGTCGCTAAAAATCAGAGTATGCGTGACGAGGATTCCGTAAAAATGCTTGACATCATCATCGGAAGCCGCGTTTTCGATCCGTATTTTATAAATACATGGGTTGATAACACATGGTATTATTTCTTCGCATGGCATGTTGCTGAGATGCCGAACAATGTACAGTTCTCTTCGCAATATGACAAGCAAAAGGATGCCACCGAAAAGGCGATTCAAAACACTATAGACACATATATGAGCTATATCGAAGGATAGATAAATTAAGATAAAAGCTTATTAGTATATATTGTCTACTGAAGTTTTGGTAGTTGAAAACCAGCCAAAACCTGCAGTATCATTGATTGCTACCTGTTTATAAATTGGTTGGGAGTCGAGTGCAAGGTTTTTACGCTTAATGGCTGAAAACCTTGCACCTTAATAATAATGTATTTAATATTATTCTTGCTGTAATCTTATGGTTTAAGAAGCCACCCATCAGTTGAGCGGCCGGCCTCTCACAACACCGCATAGCATTCAGGCATGGCGGTTCAATCGCATAGATACAAGGACTTGTACTTTACGGATATACAAAAGTATCCGGCTTGTGCAAGTCTTTTATCGTAATAACGCGTTTGCTTGAACTTCTCGGTTTCTATGTTGCTTTCGAATAGCGATCTATCATCATTAAATTGTTGCCTATGCCGAACGCGTTAAAAACAACCGCAAGCCCATATCGAACTTGCGGTTGCTTGAACTTATTTTATAGAAATTAAATCAATAAAGAAAACCGTAATCAGTGCTAACTCTTTTATTACGGATATTCTTCATCGGTATATTACTCTGTGGCTGTTTTGTGTTATATTTAGAGAATCTGCCCGTTAAGCTTTTCTGCTTTACATTTCAACTGTTATAAGCTCATAATCGTATAGATTGACTAGGAATTTGACAACGCCGTTTTCCTCGGTAAAAGGTATTGTACATTTATGATAGAGTGCTTTTACGGACTTAACGGATTTTGGTACTTTTAATGATATCTCAATATTCTTGCACTCAATAAAACTTTCTATAGGTCTTTGCATAAATCCTGTCATATTTACAAGGTGAATAAGTTTTCTTTCCTTATCATCCTGTGTCCTCATTTCGACTTCAACTGTCGGGTATGCATTTTTGACAATAATATCGCTTTTTGTAAAACGGCTGACCAAGCTTTCGATGATATATTTCATGTCAAGAATGCCGTAATCTGCATAAGTCTGCCCGATTCCTCCGGCAATATAAGCGGTTTTGCCTTTTCCGTATGAAGTGACTATAACAGACGGATATTTTTCTTCAACGAATTCGGCATATCTGCCTTCCATCGGACCGTATGAAGAAGCGAGTATTTCGACCTTGTCATCAAAGCTGCATTTTATAACTTTGTCGGAAAATCCGGCTATGATCTTATCCGAAGCATTTTCCGCAAAGGGCTTTTCGCCTTCAAAAGTCATATATCCGCAGCCTGCTTTGTATGAAACTATCTCTTTCATGTTCTTTATGCCAAACAGCTTGTTAAACGGTGAAGATGGACGGTTTTTTCCTGTGTGATCGCACATACCGCTTGCAAGCGTGGCAATAAGATTACCGCCGTTTTCGACATACTGCTTAATTGTTTCGATAGCTTTATCGTCGAGGCAGATGGTATTTGGCAATATAATCGTTTTATATTTTGAAAGATCACCGTTCAGTATATTTGTTTCATCAATGATGGCAAATTGGGTATGATTTCTGAATAACATATCAGAAATACCGAAGAATTCGCTTTGGAATGAACCGATATCGCTTACATCCACGTCTATTTCTTTTTGTACAAAATCCGATTCGGCAATCTGACCGGCATAACAGTTTATAGTATCCCGTGACCAGACAAGGGCAACATCAGCATATCTTTTCGTATTTTCAAAATAGCTCTCATTCTCTGCGAGAAACCGGTTTATATTAAATGCTGTTTTTCCGGCAGTGGTATTGAAGTTATCAATAAGGCCATGGATTCCGTACCAGACATTGCCTCCGTTTGCTATAACGTCAGAGTAAAGGAGAGTGGTTTCGGCTTCTGTGTGCATATGTCTTGCCCACGGCTGATGGTTGCCGGCATCAAATACAACATACGGTTTTCCATATGATTTGGACTCGAGGTATTTTGTACATTCGGCGCCTCTCCAAATCGAGGTATAATTCGGGTTACCGTAAAAGATAAATCCGCCTTCTGAGCCTATCAGATCAACATACGGGAAAATACCGTCTAAATCACAACCGGTCGTATTAGCTGAAAGACCGACGCTGTTCGCATATAAAACAACATCCCTGCCGCTTTTTGTTATTACTTCTCTTGTATCCTTCATAAATTTCGCGACCGACCATGTTTTGAATTCGCGTATCTCTGTCGGATTAGCACTGTCCAGCGAATGACCGAACTGCTCAGCAAAAAGCTTTTTACATATATCGCAATTGCATCCGTTGCCGACAACAACAGGACCATCGATGAAAATTCCTTTAATATCATGCTCAAGCGCGTCTCTTGTATTTTCAAAGAAGCTGTCGCGCCACGGGCTGTTTACACAGGCGAACACATATGTATCATAAGCCATGACATGTTTTCCGTCGCTGTCTCTTTGCGCCCAGTCCTGATGATTATTGAAAGTATCGACACTTATCATATGAGCGTTTGAATATAGTATTATATCAATGCCACGTTTTGATGACTCGGCAACATAAGCTTTCAGCGCATCGTAATATTTTGACTTTTCATACAGACCGTAAACACCGTCGCCGACTATATGCAAAAGCTGTTCGACATTGAATTTCCCTCCTTCAAGTATTGCCGGTATTTTCATAGTATCCTCAGGTCGCTGACTGAACTGGATCGCAGCTATACGCATTGGCTTTGTTCTTAAACGGTTATCGGATTTCACCATAATTATGCCTCTTTCGTACAAAGATTTATTTGAAATAATCGTGCTTATTATACTTAAAAAAAGGCGATAAGTCAAATGGTGATGCATTCTTTTATGTTCTTTAGCTTTTCTGAACCGCGTATGCAAGCGGATGAATGTCTGTCTGCCGGAAAACGTTATATGAGTCCGGATTCCATACAGAAGCTGTATCAAAAGCTTCGGGGCAAGACTTCAGAATTCTAACCTTGCTTTTGCTCATGTGTTGTATAAGGCTACGTTAGAGAACAACCTGAACGCGTATGAACTTTGGCAGGTAAACAGTTCATTTTCCGCCGCTTTTTCACATGGCAATTTGAAAAGGCTTTGGTACATGGTCTTTTCACATTATAAAATAATATTTTTTCTGGTGGATGACAATAATAAGGATGAAACGTTAAACGGATTATTAGGAGTCAAAAGTAAACGCTTATAACCCGATTATTAAAATAAAATAACGCTGTCTGACGCACTTGGTTTATCATTTTATGCGCCTTACAGCGGCGGAAAGGCATTTTCATAACCATGAAGAAGGAACAAAGAGCTCAGCGAGAATATGAGTTTATAAAAAAGTCGCTTCCGAAGTTCAAAAAGCAGATGATGGAAACGAAAAGCAGTAAGCTGTGGCACATGGAATCCATCATCAGACAGAAGATAAAAGATCTGAAGCTGCTGCCTTCCCACGATCTTGACGGTTACAAAGAGATCACGGACGGTTATATGAGTCTGCTATGTGAAATTTCGGAGCGGCTTTTGGAAAACTACAACAAGTCTAATAAAACAGATTACCGATTCAACGATGTCGTACGGGAAGATTATCGAGGCTATCTGGATTCAGGGATTATCTCCATACTGATCACCAGCCATTTACCGAAAATCGTCATCGAAGAATTTCAACGGCTGCTGCCGGAAAATCCGAAGGACGAATACCAAGAAGCCAGAAAAATGCGGCGTAAATTTTTTCTCCACCTTGGTGAAACCAACACCGGGAAAACTTATGATGCGTTGCAGCGCTTAAAGCAGTGCGGCGGAGGAGTGTATTTAGCTCCACTGAGAATATTGGCTCTTGAAAACTACGAAAGACTGAACGCGGAAGGAATCCCATGCAATCTCCTCACCGGGGAAGAAGAGCTTCATGTAAATGGGGCGCATCATGCCAGCTGTACGATTGAAAAAGTGGATATCCGAAGGCCTTATGATGTTGCGGTGATAGACGAAATACAGCTCTTATCCGATTCCCATCGCGGCGACGCGTGGACAAGAGCTGTCCTGGGTCTCTGTTGCCCCGAGATTCATATCTGCGGCGCGTTGAACGCTAAAGAGCAAATTATGCGAATGATACGTGACTGCGGGGACGATTATGAGATCACAGAGTATTCCCGCTTGATACCGCTTCAAACGCTTAAAGCCAACATCCGATTTAACGACATAGAGCCCGGAGACGCGTTGATTGCCTTTTCAAGGAAGGGTGTCCTATCGCTGTCTCGGTATTTTTCCGAAAAGGGAATAAAAAACAGCATAATTTACGGCGATTTGCCTCCCGAGGTAAGAAGAATGCAGTACGACGCTTTTCTGAGCGGTAAAAGTAATATACTGATATCGACAGACGCGATCGGTATGGGCGTAAATCTGCCAATTCGCAGAATCATTTTCACAGAGCTGGAGAAATATGACGGAGAACAGCACCGGATTCTTACATCACAGGAGATCAAGCAGATCGCCGGCCGGGCGGGACGTGTCGGAATATATGATATCGGTTATGTGGCATGCACTGACGGTGACAGCTGCTTTGTTGAAGATCAGCTTCTCATACCCGACGCAGAGATACCTTGCGCGGTTGTGGGACCAAGCGAAGCTATCCTTGACATTGGTATGCTGCCGCTCAGGGAAAAGCTGGCGCTTTGGAGCACCAGAGCGGAATCTTTGAATTATTACCGGAAAAAAGACGTTAGGGATTTAATTCTCGTTTTGGACAAGCTTCAGCCATTTCGACTGCCGGAAACGGTACAGTGGCGTCTGATGATGCTGCCTTTTGATGTACACAGCGAAGAGCTTTTAAATCAATTTCTTGTTTATGCCGACGAAGCATTCAACATGAATGCGAGCTGCTTATCGAAACCGGAGCTGTATTCACACATGCTCTCGGAGTGTGAGGTTTATTACCAGAAGATAAACCTCTACTATTCTTTTTCAAAGAGCATTGGTCTTTACTTTGATGAGCAATGGGTATATAACGCAAGAAGACAGATCAGCGATGAGATCAATCGGTTGTTATAAAATTGTATATGTCTGTTTTAAACAGCAGGTTTAGAGCTTTGCTGAAATTACGGAAGATAATTTTTTCGAATTCACAGAATATGGAGTGAAATATTAGCATGACGCCTGACAAGATCGAAAATATCACATATACTTGCGGCAATATAATTCTAATATAAATCCAGAATTTCGGAGGAGAAATCATATGAAAAAGCTATGCTTTGTTCTATGCTTGATTATAATTCAAGGCGTTGTTCTCGCGGGATGCTCGGAAAAAACTTCCGTAATACCGTTGGGCGTTTATTCATATCAGGAATCCGATGAACCCGTAAAACCGAACGTTACATTGCGTGAGGACAACAGGTTTCAATTTGAATTTTCAATAGTCAGCAGCTATTGCGCCATCGGTACTTATATAGTTGATGGCAAGAATCTGATTCTGAATACGGACGACGGTAATAACAAGTATGTTTTTGAAATAAAAGATAAAACCTTAATTATCAATAAAAAAGAATCGTCAGAGCTTCCTTCATATGTAAAAATACCTGATAGGTCAGTTTTTAAATGAAATTATCGCCGGAAAGACCGATTTATCGATTTTTCCGGCGATTTTTTATTTAATGCTTGCTGAGAAATCATAAAACACATACGACAGTAAATTACGGAAAAGATGAAAACAATTGATTGAACAGACGGCAATCAATGGATACTGAGTGTTTCGGCTGGTTTTCAACTGCAAAACTTCAGTAACATTATTTATGATATTTTCCTCCCGCGGCGATTGAAAAGGCGCGGTAAGTCTGCTCGCAGAGCATAAGCCTCATCAGCGAGTGGGGAAAAGTCATTCTCGAAAAAGAGAGACGCAGATCGCAGCATGATTTGACGCTCTCGGACAGTCCGAATGAAGAGCCTATTACAAAAGCGACACCAGAATAGCCGGAAATAGTTACCGACGAAATATAATCAGACAGTTCTTCTGAGGACATTTGCTTTCCTTCGACACAGAGGGCAATTTTTTTAATACCCGAGAGTGCCGACAGCTCTGTGATCAGTAAAAAGGCCTCTTTTTCGAGCGCCGCAGTAATATCTCCGGCCGAGGGCCGCTCCGGAAGCGGAGCGGGACGTACGCAGACATTGCGCAGCTTTGCGCAGGATGAAAGGCGCTTTTCATATTCGGCAATTCCTTCACGAATATATGAATCCTTTGGCTCGCCCACATAAATAAAATAAAGTCCTATCATATGTTGACCTTTTAATATGAGTCATTTGGCTTTGAAATCAGAGATTTGCATACCGGGGATTTATTCGGGCAAAATCATTATCACAGTTATACCCGCATCAATACGATTATAAGCGTTTTATTTCCATCGGTCAAGCTCACGTTTTATCCTTATTACAGACTCCTCAAGAACGGGGATTTCCGGCAGGTAAGTTATACGGAAGTGATCCGGGGAATTTATATTGAAACCGGTTCCGTGAACTATAAGCACATGTTCATTTCGTAAAAGGGAAAGTGCAAGCAGCTCATCGTCTGATATGCGTTTATAAAGGCCGAGATCGATCTTCGGAAAAATATAAAACGCGGCGCGGGGTTTTATGGCTTTGATTCCTGGGACAGAATTTAGCGCGCTGTACATGAATTCACGCTGCTCATACATCCTTCCGCCGGGAAGATAAAGCGGATCGGGTGAAGCTGAACCGAGCGTGTCCGCTATGAGCGACTGCGCGAGGACATTGCTGCAAAGCCGCATCGAGGCAAGTGTATTAAGAGCTTTTATGTATTCGCCGGCGCCGGATTTATCGCCGGAAACAGCCATGAAACCACATCTGAATCCCGGAATCATATGCGATTTCGACAATCCGTTCATAGTGACGGTAAAAATATCCGGACACAACGAAGCAATTGAAACATGCTTTTCACCGTCCATAAGAAGCCTGTCATATATTTCGTCCGAAAAAATGATCAGTCCATTTTCCCGGCACACATCTGTAATTTGCGACAGCACCTGCTTGGGATAAACGGCGCCGGTCGGGTTGTTAGGATTGATCAATATAATTCCGCGAGTTCGTGAAGTTATTCTTTTCTTTATATCGTCAATATCTGGGAACCAGTCGGAGCTTTCGTCGCAGATATAATGGACAGCTTTGCCGCCCGTAAGATTTACCGCCGCTGTCCAAAGGGGATAATCCGGAGACGGAACGAGCATCTCATCGCCGTCGTTTAATAACGCACGCATTGTCAGCAGTATGAGCTCGCTCACGCCGTTGCCGGTGTAAACATCGTCAGCGGTGACACCTTCTATCCCTTTTCGCAGGAAATAATCGGCGGCGGCTTGTCTCGCTTCATAAATACCGCGTGATACGGAGTATCCCTGCGAACGAATATATGAGGCATCAAGAGAAGCTTTAATGCTTTCCGGCGCATTAAACCCGAAAGGACACGGATTTCCTATGTTCAGCTTTATTATTTTTTCTCCGCGTGCGGTCATGCTTTCCGCTTCTTCCGCAACGGCTCCGCGAACCTCATATCTGACGTTATCGAGCTTTTTCGAACGTGAAATTATTTTTTGTTTGTTCATATGATTTCCTTTCAAATACAGATAAAGATACAGATATAGACAAAAAAGCCCGAGCCGAAAAATCGGTCCGGGACGAAAAAATCCGTGTTACCACCCTTATTCGGAGTAGAATACTCCGCTCTCTGACGGTCGAAAACAACCGTGCCGCTGTAACGGGCGATCCCGTGGACATCTGATCCCTGCGATTATATATATATGCAAACAAGAATTTCGATATTCAAGCTCTGAAAACGGCTTCACCGGCGCATCGCAAGGGCTTTCACCTGCTGCCCTCTCTCTGTATCGAAACTAATCCGGTTACTACTTTTTCGTCTATGCTTTTTTCTATTATACTCATTATATAAATATTTTTTGCCGCTGTCAATAATAAAAGTAAAAAAATTACAAAATATTTTTTAAATTTCACGTATGCCTGTGACATATTTCTGAATATTTTCGGCAGCTATATGAAAATTCAAAAATTTATGATATAATATGGAACAGAATAGATTATTAATATTGCGATTTGGATTCATATAAATGGTTAAAATTACAGGAGTGGACAAGCCATCTTCGGCGCAAAAAGCGGGAATCAGTGTTGGAGACGAGCTTGTGTCTATAAACGGATACGAGATCAACGACATCCTCGATTATCGCTTCCGCATCACGGAGCGTAAACTGAAAATTATATATATCCGCCGCGAAGGCGATGGCGGAAGCTCTCAGGAGCTGTGCGCCGAGATCAGAAAGCCGGAATATGACGACATTGGGCTTTCTTTCGAAACATTCCTTATGGATGAAAAGCGTTCCTGCCATAACAAGTGCATATTCTGTTTTATCGATCAGAACCCGATGGGTATGAGAGATACAGTATATTTTAAAGACGATGACACCCGCCTTTCATTTCTAATGGGGAATTACGTTACTCTTACAAACGCAGACATGAAGGAACTTTCGAGAATAATCGAAATGCACATCAGCCCTGTCAATGTCTCCGTTCACACGACCGATCCCGAATTAAGAAAAATGATGCTTTCGAACAGATTCGCGGGAGACATTCTGGAAAAGCTGAAATTTCTCGCTGCCGGCGGCATAGCTCTCAACTGTCAGATCGTGCTTTGTTGCGGAATCAACGACGATGAGCACTTGAAAAAAACGCTGTATGACCTTGAAACGCTCTGCCCGTCGTTAAACAGCATAGCCGTCGTTCCCGCCGGGCTCACAAAGCATAGACAGAAGCTTTTTGAACTTAAAGATTTTGACCGCGATTCGGCACGGAGGCAAATAGAACTGATCGACGGGGCCGCGAAGGAATTCAAGCTGCGCCACGAAACGCGTCTTGTCTATGCCGCGGACGAATTGTATATTAAGGCCGGATTGGCGCTTCCGGACGAGGATTATTACGAAGGATATCCTCAGCTCGAAAACGGAGTCGGACTGATTATGTCTGCAAGCTGCGAAATTGGCGCCGCGCTTGAATCCGCATCTGTAAATATTCCGTATAAAACCATGCGTCGCGTAAAGCTTGTCACCGGAAAAGCGGCGTTCGATTTCATGCGTTCCACCGCCGTGCTGCTCGAAAAAGAGTTTCACGGGTTGAAGATCGACATCATATGCGCGGAAAATCGTTTTTTCGGAGAAAAAGTTACTGTTGCCGGGCTTTTAACAGGCGGCGATATACTGTATGCTTTGCTTCAAAGCGGCACGGAAGGATACGACGCGGTATTCTTTCCCGCTGTTGCCCTCAGAAGCGAGCGTGATAAATTTCTTGATGAGATGACACCCGGCGAAATATCAGAAAAACTTGGCGTTCCGCTTATTGCCGTCGAGAACGGCGCCGATATAGTGGATAAATGCGCCGGTCTGGAGCAGATTATATGTCAAAACCGATAATAGCGATAGTCGGACGCCCGAATGTGGGCAAGAGTACGTTTTTTAATAAGCTTATAGGTAAAAGGCTTTCAATCGTTGAGGATACTCCCGGCGTTACGCGAGACAGGCTTTACGGCGAGACGGAGTGGAACGGCGTTAAAATGACGCTTATAGACACCGGCGGCATAGAGCCGAGGACCGACACGGAAATATTGAAGCATATAGTGACACAGGCTCAAATAGCAATTGACACAGCCGATGTGATTATATTCCTGACCGCACTGTCCGACGGTATCACCGCAAACGACCGCGAAATATCCGCGATGCTAAAAAAGAGCGGAAAGCCTGTAATATTAGTTGTAAATAAAGTTGATTCCATCGGAGGAATGCCGGCTGAGTTTTATGAATTTTTCGAATTGGGTATTGAATATGGGCCGTTTTCCGTCTCCTCAGTCCATGGCACCGGCGCCGGCGATGTGCTTGATTGCGTTGTTTCGCTCGTCCGCTCTCTGCCGCAGCCGGAGGAGGACGACGATCGCATTTCCGTGGCGGTAATCGGGAAACCGAACGCCGGGAAAAGCTCGATAGTGAACCGCATACTTGGGGAAGAACGTGTCATCGTATCTTCCGTCGCCGGAACTACACGTGATGCGGTAGACACGCCCTTTGAAAACGAATATGGTAAATACACGCTTATCGATACCGCAGGAATCCGGCGTCAGAGCAAATTTGAGGATGAAATCGAGCGCTACAGCGTAATGAGAGCGAATTCCGCCATAGAACGGGCTGACGTATGCCTTATCGTCATAGACGCGGCGGAGGGCATCACTTCTCAGGACGAAAGGATTGCCGGACTGGCTCATGAAGCCGGAAAACCGTCTGTGATCGTCGTGAACAAATGGGATCTTGTCGAAAAAGACAATTCAACGACTAAAACATTTACCGACAAGATATACATCGCGCTTTCATATATGACATACGCGCCTATTGTTTTTATTTCCGCCAAAACCGGCCAACGTGTTGAAAAGCTTTTTGAACATATAAATTATGTTAAGATGCAGTCGTGTATGCGTATTTCCACGGGTATGATCAACGATATGCTCGGAGATGCCACGATGAGAGTTCAGCCACCCAGTGACAAGGGAAGACGTCTTAAAATATATTATATGACCCAGACCGCGGTTTGCCCGCCTACCTTTGCCCTTTTCTGCAACAAGGCGGAGCTGTTCCATTATTCGTATCAGAGATATATAGAAAACTGTCTGCGCGACACCTACGGGTTCCGCGGCACACCGATCAAGCTCATTATCAAAGAAAAGGGTGACTGACGTAGAGGAAAAAACGCGGCTTCTTTGAAAGGAAGCCCAGAAAAAAACTTAAATATTATAGATATTATATTGTTTAGGGTTTACAATTTTCCTAAAATCCCAGTTCTTTCCGGCAGCAATAAATATACCTCATCATGGTTTTTATTCCGTTTATTAACGCGGCCAATTTAATAATCGCGCTTTATGAGAGAAAAAGCTTTGGTTTATGAGCTTTTCTCTCATATCGTAAGTCATATAAAACAATTAATATTTATATGCCGTTTAATAATGTTAACAACCGCCATAATAAGTACTTGCGGAGTTATTTCAAAAGCGACCGTAATCTAATTATACCATGTACGACTGTAATCTTGCATTACATTTAAGTGAGGTAAAGCATTATGAAAATCATATCCGGCGGGACGACGGATTATAGAATCGTCATCCCGGAGTGTCCGACTCAGTCGGAACGATTCGCGGCGGACGAGCTGGCAAAATATTTTTTCAGAATAACCGGAGTGAGCATGACTGTCTGTGACGAAAACGCGCCCTTATGGGACAAGGAAATCGTCATCGGACGCGCCGGAATAATGGATTCCGGAATAGATTTTCCCGAGCTTGGAGAAGAAGGATACGCGCTAAAGTCGCTAGACGAAAAATTTTACATAGCCGGCGGGACACGCGGCGTCATATACGGAGTATATTCTTTGCTTGAGGATTTACTCGGCTGTGGTTTTTTCGCGCCGGATTGCGAGTGTGTTCCGAAGCTTGAGGAGCTTTCATTGCCTGAAACAGATATAAAAATAATTCCGGTATTCAGCTTCAGGGACGCTTATTGGCACAGTGCTTTCGATACGGATTACGCGGTTAAGAGAAAGCTGAACAACGCCTCCGGAAGGCCTATACCGGATTCCTGCGGCGGTGGTGTTTCGTATGCGGGTTCGTTTGTACATACGTTCAATCACCTGGTAGATCCGGATATATATTTTGAGAGCCATCCGGAGTATTACGGGTTGACTGAATCCGGCGAAAGAAAACCGTATCAGCTTTGTCTGTCAAATCATAAGGTATTTGACACAGCTTTAGAAAGCGTAAAAAAGCTGCTGCGTGAGAATCCCGGCGCGAGAATAATATCAGTTTCTCAGAATGACGGAGGAAATCCGTGCGTCTGTCCGGCCTGCTCCGCGTTTGACCGTGATCACGGAGGCACGCCATCGGCAAGCATTATCAACTTCGCAAATATGATCGCCGAAGCCATAGAAAATGAATTTCCGGATGTCCTTGTCGATACTCTTGCTTACCAGTATTCACGCTCCGCTCCTGAGGGAATTGTGCCGCGCGAAAATGTCATAGTCAGACTTTGTTCAATCGAATGCTGTTTTTCTCATCCGATTGACGACTGTCGCCGGACAGCGCGCGTCGCGTGGGATTCGGCTGTAAGCAAAAAATCGTTTCCGGAAGATCTTAACGAGTGGGGATTGATCTGCAAGCACATTCATATATGGGATTATACCACTGATTATTCGCATTACCTTTCAGTGTTTCCTAATTTCAATGTGTTGAGGCAGAATGTCGGATTCTTTGCGGATAATTCAGCTGTCGGCATATTTGAGCAGGGTAATTATTCCTCAATAAGCGGCGAATTCGGCGAATTGAAAGCATATCTGCTTTCAAGGCTTTTATGGAATCCTTATATGACCGAAGGCGAATATTCCGGCTATATCGACACGTTTTGCAATGCGTATTACGGCGCGGGAGGAAAGTACATCCGCGAATATATCGATTTTTGCCACAGTCGGGCAAGAGATGTTCATTTTGGTATTAATCATGATCCTCTCGCTATCATACCGTATGAAACGGAAAGCGACAAATACGCGGGAGAGAGCTTTTTGAAAATAGCCGAAGAGCTCTTTGACTCCGCAATGAAAGCTTCAGATGACGAGATAATAAGATCACGCATAGCGAAAAGCGCGGTGCAGCTTGTTTATTACGGCGCGTTGCTTGACGATAAACGGCAAAACCACGAAAGGCTTGAAGCCGCCAACCGTATTCTTTATGATTTATTGATGAAATTCGGCATTACTCATATTTCCGAGTGGGGACATCTCAGACCCGAAAATGAAATAGATTTTACAAAATCGCCCGTATATTTTATGGGCTGATATCCGGAGGATGAAGTGAATAGTTTTGTTGAGCTTATTAGTAAAGGATATATACGTGAACAAATCGTTTCTGCAGGCGGCGGGATATGGAGCATTGTCCTGGCTGAGGCCCTGTGCGCGATTATTGGATATCTGTTCGGAAGCATTAACACCGCACTTATAGTTTCGCGAGCTTTTTACGGCTCCGATGTGCGTGAATACGGCAGCGGAAACGCCGGTATGACAAATATGTTTCGTACCTACGGAAGCAAGGCCGGAGTGTTTACGCTTTTGGGGGATATGGCAAAGGCAGCAATCGGAGTTTTCATCGCAATGCTGCTCATGGGTCAGCCGGCAGGATATATTGCCGGGCTCGCATGCATGATAGGTCATACCTTTCCGGTGTTTTTCGGATTCAGAGGCGGAAAAGGTGTGGTTGTGGCGGCGACGACAATTCTCGTGGTCGATCCACCCGTATTTTTATGCGTGATAGCTATATTCATCGGCGCAGTTATGATCACAAAGATCATGTCAGTCGGCTCAATAACGGCCGCGTTTTTCTTCCCGATGATCCAATATGCATTTCATATCCAAAGACCTTATTTTCCTACGGTCGTCTGCTCGATATTAATGTGCTGTTTTGTCATCGCGGCACATAGACCAAATATACAGCGGCTTTTGAAAAAGGAGGAAAAACAGTTTTCCTTCCGCAGCCGTCCGCTTATAACGGCAAACGCAGACGTGTTGGAACCTGTCAGGCAGGATAAAGCTGTCGGTCCATATAATAGCGGTATTTCTGTCGGCACAGCCCCAAAATCATATCCTGCTCGTACCGGCATAAAGGATCCGAACTCAAGCAAAAAAAAGAACAAAAAGAGTAAAATGAAAAAGAATAAAAAGGATGGGAAAAAGTTTTGATCGTTTCCATGCGGCAATGTGGCGGATATTCTGATCATACCGCAGTTAAAGCTGCGTTGAAGCTCGCGATATGCGATGCGCTCGGAGGTGCGGATGAGCTGGGCGAGCTGATCGCCCGGAAAGGCGGATATATCGCCGTAAAGCCAAATCTCGTATCAAAAAAGCTGCCCGAGCACTGCGCGACGACGCATCCCGCGCTGCTTGCGGCGCTTTTTGAAATTTTAAAAGAATATACGGATAGTATTATTTTAACGGAATGTCCGGGCGGGCCGAATACGCATGCCTTGCTCGACGGAATATATAAAACAACCGGCATCAAAGAAGTATGCGATAAATACGGTGTCAAGCTTAATTACGATATGACATCCTTCGAAAGAGAAACGGAAAACTCTCTTGCGGTAAACCATGTGGGGATACTCGGAGCCGTCGCGCAGGCCGGTGTTTTTATCAATTTTGCCAAGCTGAAATCTCATTCGCTCACAACCATGACCGGAGCGGCCAAAAATCTTTACGGCTTGATTCCGGGTCTTACAAAGGTTGAATATCACGCGAGATTTGATACTATAGAATCATTTACGCGTCTTATATGCGATATAAACCGCGCCGCGCCGCCGGATATTTCAATTGTTGACGCGGTAATGGCGATGGAAGGCAACGGACCGACCGGAGGAAGCCCAAAGAAGGTCGGCATAATCGCGGCGTCAAAAGATGCCTTTGCTGTGGATTATGCGCTCTGCCGCGTTATAAGCTTTGATCCTGCTTCTGTGCCGATATTGAAATGCGCCATGGACAATGAAATTATTAATCCTGTAAAAATTGAAATTCGCGGCGACATTCCGGAAAATTATAAAATATCTGATTTCGCGCTGCCGGATAGCAGAAAGCAGGGTATTATCGCAAGGCTTCCTTCGATAGGTGGCGGCAAGCTCAGAGAATGGCTCGCGCCCAGGCCGGTTATTAACCGCAGTATTTGCGTCGGATGCGGTGAATGTATACGGCTGTGCCCCAAAAAGACGATTTCGCTTATCGAATACCATGGCAGGCGCATAGCGAAGATAGATAAAAGTAATTGCATACGGTGTTATTGCTGTCAGGAGCTATGCCCCAGGAAAGCAGTTGACATAAAAACGAATCCTCTTTTAAAAATATGAAAAAACAGGAGCTGTTTATAAAAGCCCCCGCGAAAATCAATCTTTCTCTTTTACTTACGGGACGCCGCGCCGACGGATATCATCTGATCAGCTCCGTTATGCAGCTTGTCTCGCTTTATGATACAATAACAATTCAAAAAAGGACGGCTTCCGGAATTGAAATAATTACGGAGTCGCCCTTAATTCCGTGCGGAGAAAAAAATACATGTTATAAAGCGGCGGCATCATATTTTAAGACTGCCGGGATTGACAACGCAGGGATAAGTATAAATATTAAAAAAATGATCCCGGAAAGCGCCGGTCTTGCGGGAGGAAGCAGCGACGCGGCCGCGGTCATAAAAGGATTGGAGCGGATTTACGGCGCTTTCGAAGGCGATCATCGAAAGCTTAATGAAATTGCGCTTTCTATTGGAGCGGATGTGCCGTTTTGTATGAATTATCTGTCCTCCTGCTGTATCTGTGAGGGAATTGGCGAAATTATGACGCCTGTTTCACGGAATAAACAAATGACAAAGATATACGCCGTTATCGCAAAAAAAACGCGAGGGCTCTCAACGCCGTCCGTTTATGCGCGTTATGACGCATTGAACAAGCCGGCAACGTCCGAAAGGGACGCGAAGCTTCACGCGGAAATGCTTGCGCATGCCGTGAGCGAAGGCGAGCCTAGAGATATTGCGGCGCTTTTGAAGAATGAGCTTTACGAAGCCGCCATTTGTATCAAACCCGAAATAGCATGCCTTATCGGCTCTATGATGTCCTTGGGAGCTCTCGGTGCGTCTATGAGCGGATCGGGCAGTGCGGTTTTTGGCATATTTCCGAATATAAAGACGGCAAAGCAATGCGAAAGCATATTGCGAGCTGACAGAATCACCGCTTATTGTGTCAGATTTATATAAATGAAAAAACACGAAAGCCGCGGTAAAAACCGCAGGTTTCGTGTCAGTCCAAAGGCAAATTAAAATGTATAAGGTTGATAATCAGTCCTCAACCTTGATAACTTCTCTCCCGTCGTAATTACCGCAGGACGAGCATATTCTATGCGGAAGGATATAAGCACCGCATTTTGCGCATTTTGTCAGTGTTGGAGCGGAAAGCTTCCATACACTGGAGCGTCTTTTGTTTCTTCTTGCCTTCGAGGTTTTTCTCTTCGGTACAGCCATGTGAACACCTCCTAATGTGTGTATTCAATATATAAATACTCTATATTGCTATTTGAAAAATTCTCCGAGCCCGGCGAGTCTGGCATCGCGTTCGGCTTTGGAGCAGGAGCAGTCTCCGGAATTTAGATTTTTGCCGCATTTTGGGCAGATTCCTTTGCAATCCTCTTTACAGAGGAAACGCATCGGCAGATTCAGGAACAGGGATGACGAGACCGCTTCTGACAAATTGATCTTTCCTTCAGGAGCAAGCACGAATTCGTCAGTGTCTTCGTTGTCAAGCGAGACAGCTACGGGATAAGTAAAATCGAGGTTATCGTTCCGGTTTATTTGAGATAAGCATCTTGCGCAGACGGCGGTATATCTGACGGAAATCGTAAGGCTGAGAAGCATATAACCGGAATTATTGTTTGCGGTCGCGAAGACTCGGACGGGCTCGGCGCAGACGATCTCTAAACCGGAAAAATCAAATTGATAAACCCGCTCGGTTGATATGGATTTTTGTTCCCCCGATAAGATCGGCGAAATATCAAATATTGCGTCGTCGGATGGATACATTTAATCAATACCAATACCTTTCTGATATAAAAAGCCGCAGAGAACATTATACACAATCTGACGGGCTTTGTCAATATCACAGTTGAATATCAAAGCGAAATTTTAAAAAAAATCAAGAAAAAATTATGAAAATCAAAAACAACAGCCTAAATGATAAAAAACATACGCATATTAAGGTCATATTATTGGCGGCGATGCTTTTTGCGGTAATTTATATAATTGCCGGACTTTATGAATCGTGTTTTATTTCCGTGAAAAAGTACGAAATATATTCGGATAAGGTTTCTTCCGCAGTCAGGATTGTAAATCTTTCAGATATTCACGATTCGACATCTGAGGGAAGAAAAGAGCGGATATTGTCAGCAGTTGAAAATCTCGTTCCTGATATTGTAACATATTCCGGCGATATATCTCATTATGGCGTTGTGTCAGATGGAACATATGATCTTATGGCTGATTTGGCAGATATATATCCGTCTTTTTTTGTAACGGGGAATCATGAATACATCGGAACGGAAGGAAACGAAAATAAAATAACAAAAAGAATCAAAAGCTTCGGAGTTTGCGTGCTTGACGGTGAAACGGAGATTGTAAAAATCGGTTCTGATTCCATATGTGTTTGCGGAGTGCCGGATATAGTTAGCAAAAAAGAAATACTTTCGTTGTTGCTTGCCGATGCGTCTAAGAAAGCGGAGACAAAATATTTCACGCTGCTTCTTTCACACAGGCCGGAGCTGATTTGGCTTTATTCCCGTTATTGTTTTGATCTTGTTCTGTGCGGTCATGCCCACGGAGGTCAATGGAGATTTCCGCCGTTCATAAACGGGATTTACGCGCCTGATCAGGGTATATTTCCACATTATACGGGTGGAACGATATATAATTACGAATATCGCGGAAGGACAACTGAAATGATAGTAAGCCGCGGGCTTTCTGACGGAAAACGTATGTTCAGGTTTTATAATCCTCCCGAAATTGTTTGCATCGACATCTTGCCTAAACGGTAATTATTTGGTATAATAAATACAGGTACAAAAAAATATAGTTATATTATTAAAAAGTTGAATCATGCTGTTAATTGCGGTATTAATAAGGATAAGGGAAAATGAAAAACGAGACCATCATTGAAACACAGCATAAAATGGATTCGGGCGGCTCTAGGGGCGGGAAAAAGTCGATTATTGTGATATCGGCTGTTTTGTTGGTATTATGCGTCGCCGCGTTTGTATATTTGATTAATAAGCCTGAAAAAATCGTTCCTTATAAAGTCGTATTTGATCTGAATGCCGGGACGCTTATATCGGGCGAAACAGAACAGAGTGTCATGCCCGGCAAAGAGTCGAAACCTCCGGAGATCGAGCGTCCCGGATACGAATTCGAAGGCTGGAAAGCAGACTCACGCAGATGCGGCAGCGATTGCAGGCATATTTACTCGGATGTAACATTCAGCGCGGCATGGGATAGGCAATACCGGATTGAATTCGATCCTGTGGCAGGAAACATTGAACACGGCTGTGCGCTTCAGATGATACGGGAGGGAAAAGACGCCTCTGCTCCTTATGTAACACGCGACGGATATATTTTTGACGGCTGGGACGCTGATTATACACGTGTATCATGTGATATGAGCGTTAAAGCGAAATGGAAGAAGCTTTATATCGTAACGTTTAATGTGGGACATGCGCTTGTGATTTCCGGACAAGAGACCCAAATCGTAGCGGAGGGCGACGCCGCCATCGCGCCTTTGATACAGGATTTTATAAATACTATGCGCGGTTGGGACGCTGATTTTTCCGATGTGAGAAGCGACATGACCGTGACTGCGTTGTGGAGTCAAAGAAAAGCGGACGGGACCGTTATAGAATTCGATCCGGCCGGCGGAGAGCTTGTGCTCGGAAGCCTGAAGCAGACAATTCGCGAAGACATGATTCCGGTACCGCCGCAGCTCAAGCGCAGCGGATATCTTTTCACTGGATGGGACAGCTCTGTTTATGAATCGGAAGGTAAAAGAGTATTCATTGCATCGTGGAAGATAAACGATTTTAGCTCTACGGTTCATACCGTTATTTTCGACGCGTGCGGAGGCAGCATGACCGGCGACGGAATCCAATATATTTCGGACGGACAGTCAGCGGAGGCTCCGGCGGTAAAACGCGACGGATATCGTTTTTTAATGTGGAGTTGTGATTTTGAAAATGTGACCGATGACCTTTATATACGTGCGACCTGGACGCGCGATGAAAAAATAAACATTGATTCGATACGTGATAAGCTCACGGCGGCGACTGTCGTCATGCATATGAGGACATATTCTGACGGCGCATTTATTATGTCAGAGGCCGCGGGCTTCTTCATTACTTCGGACGGAGTCGCGGTCACCGCGGCGCATGTTGTAGATGATAAAACTCATATTTACGCCGAAGATATAAATGGGAAAAAATATTATTTAAGCGGAATAATAGTGTCAGACAGGGCGCATGACACGGCCATTATTAAATTCGAAGCGGAAAACGTTCCGTTTCTTCCGCTTTCATCTGCGGCTCCCATGCCCGGCGATAATATTTTTACTATGGGACATCCGGGTGCCAGAAATTATGTTTTAACTTCCGGCACTGTCATAGATCCGGATTATAACAGCGGAAATGTGATCGGCGGGATTATAAACGGATATCCCGGTAACAGCGGCGGACCGATTGTCAATGAAAAATGTGAAATTGTCGGGGTTTTCAGCGGAGTTATTCATACCAATGACGGCAGAGTGCTTTCAAATCTATCAAACGCGCAGTTCATAAAAACTATAGATCATGACAGAATTATTGAAAGAGTTAATTGTTTTGAATTTTCCGGCAGATATAAAGCCGATATTTACGAAGCTGTCAGGCCGGAACGTGAAAAGAACGGTTCGATTGCTCTTGCGCAGGCCATGCGCTCTGGAGTTACGGTAAGCGGTGAAATAACGTCTTGGAAGGATGTTGACGTATATAAAATAAAGATCCCCACAAATAAGCCGACCTGCCTTACAGCGGCGGTGGTTTACAGGGGATCCGGAACTCCGAACCGTATAAAGGCGCTGGTTTTGAATGAAGGCGTGCAGGCTTTGTCAGACGGTAAAACCTATACGGATTCTGAAGGTAGAATATATACCGAGTTTTTTATATATACAGAGCGCGCTCAGACTCTGTACATCGCGGTGGTACCCTCCGGGAGCTTTGATTCAACCAAGACGGAAGATCACGCCGAATACGATGTCTTCACGGATATTTCACCCGTCAATGATTGAATTCATTCTACAATTTATTCTGATGTATGTGTTTCCCTTATCATTGTGAATTCGTACATACCCAGTACACCCTGGAGCTTCTTTGCGGCTTTATATATACAAAGGCTGCGGCACGATCAAATTTTGACAGATCGTCTGCCGCGGCTATTGACAAGTAATGGCAATGATTGCTATAATATTAGTATAAGCTATTAAATATTGGTGAGAGCTAAAGCGGAAGTTCGTCCATTTCGGGCGGGGACACACCACAAAGGAGAATCGCAATGTAAACGAGACCTTGTCAAGCTCATTGTGTAAACACTCTAAATTACCGATCCCATCCATCGCCAAATAAAATATCCAATTTGCCGCGGACAACGCTCCAGTTTGGGTAAGGTTTAGTCCATTTAGCGGCAATGTCCAAAGTGCGAAGA